>NZ_JBCOMJ010000018.1:0-102228 GCF_040924225.1 Ruminococcus sp. RTP21484sp1_RTP21277st1_D2_RTP21277_210401
TTAGTCGCAGTTAGCGATTAGTTCGCTGGAGCGTTGCGCCGGCGAGTGAGTAATACACATTGTCCAAATGCGTCCCTTCTGAAGAACTTTTCAACCAATTAAATAGCAAAAAATCACAGCCCCGCCAAAAACGGGGCTGCCTTTAATATACACTTTAGATCAACTTCTTCACCATCTCCACAATCTCTTCCTTCGTCACCCTGCTGCTGTTAATACACAGATCATACTGCAGCATATCCAGCCAGTTAGTATCCGTAAAATACTCATAATAAGCCCGGCGTTCCTTATCCGTACGTTTCACCAGCTTCCTTACACTCTTTTCCTCCCGGCCGGTACGTGCAATCACCGTCTTCACACGGTCCTCAAACGGAGCATAGATAAACAGACTCAGATGCTTATCCTTATTATCCTGTAAGATATAATTGCCACATCGCCCGACAATCACGCAATTCTCTTTTTCGGCTGTCTCCAAAATGATCTTCTTCTGCAGATCGTAAAGCACATCATTCATGGGAACGAAATGGTACTCCGGATTCATCTGCAGCTCGTAATCCACCGGATACAGCCACTGGCTGGCTTTTCTCTCATCTACTCTGGCAAACTCATCAAAAGGAATATTCTTCTCCTTGCTGGCCATTTCGATCAGCTCCTTATCATAGAACTTAAATCCCAGTTCCTCCGCAAGAGCCTTTCCAATAATACGTCCGTTACTTCCAAACATACGATTGATTGTTATAACACGGTTACTCATAAACGGCGCCTCCTTTTGTGGTGGATTTGTAAATAATTTTGTTATAAAATAGTTTATGAGAACTATTTTCTGTTCTTTTTAGCATTATAACACAATTGTATGAAAATATCTATATAATTTGCATAAAATCAAAATAAAAAAATATTCTGAATACGTCATTTCGCTGGAAATTTGAACCCTTTCTTGTTATACTAAAAATAGCAATACGATTGCTGTTCACTGTATGTACAGATTGCAGAAAGCCTTTTTCAAACACGCTCTGGAAAAGCGCATTTGGAAAACGATGAACAGTGATACAATATGAGAAAGGAATTGAACATGCTCAAAATAAAAAATTATATGAAAGCAGAATCTCTGGAACAGGCTTATGAGTTGAACCAGAAGCGGACTGCCTGTGTGCTTGGCGGCATGGTGTGGTTGAAAATGGGTAACCGTATTGTAACCACAGCCATTGATCTTTCCGGGCTTGGTCTGGATACCATCACAGAAACAGAAAGTGAATTTGTGATCGGCTGTATGACCCCATTGCGGGACCTGGAACTCCATCAGGGACTTCATACATATACGAAAGGTGCCATAAGAGAAAGCCTGCGCCATATTGTAGGCGTACAGTTCCGCAACTGCGCTACTGTAGGTGGAAGTATCTGGGGACGCTTTGGCTTTTCTGATGTACTCACCATGCTTCTGGCACTTGATACGGAGGTAGAACTTTTTAAAGGCGGCAGAGTCTGTCTTTCTGATTTTGTGAAAATGCCAAAAGACAGAGATATTCTGGTACGCATTATTATAAAGAAAACTCCGTTGAAGGTTGTCTATTTAAGCCAGCGTAATAGCAAGACTGATTTCCCGGTACTGGCATGCTGTATCAGGCTGTCTGAGAATGGTGTGAGAGCAGTTTACGGCGCCCGTCCGGCGAAGGCATTTCTTCTGGAAGACGAAGAAGGTCTCCTTGCAGGCATGGAAACCATGTCTTCGGAAGAGAAGAAGACAGCGGTTCAGAAATTTGCAGACTATGCAGCCCGGAAGGTTCCTACCTTTGGAAACATGCGAGGCAGCGCAGAGTACAGAACCCTTCTTGTGAAGGTTCTCACAAGAAGAGCATTAGAAGCAGTGGGAGGTATGACAGATGAAAATTAATTTCTGGCTGAACGGAGCCAAAAAGGAAGCGGAAATCAGTCCTGACACCATGCTTCTGGAGTTTCTTCGAAGCCTTGGCTGCTACAGTGTAAAAAGAGGCTGTGAAACTGCCAACTGCGGTCTTTGCACTGTTTTGGTAAATGACAAACCAATGCTGTCCTGCAGTGTCCTTGCAGCACGTATTGACGGCAAAAAGGTCATCACTATGGAGGGACTTCAGGCAGAAGCAGAAGAATTTGGAACTTTTCTTGCCAATGAAGGTGCAGAGCAGTGCGGATTCTGTAATCCGGGATTTATCATGAATGTACTTGCGATGACAAAAGAACTGGAAGATCCGACTGAAGAAGAGATTAAGGAATATCTGGCCGGCAATCTTTGCCGCTGTTCCGGTTTTGTGGGACAGACCAGAAGTATCCTGAAATATCTGAAATATAAGAAGAACGAAAACAGCCAGGAGAAGGAGGTGCAGGCATGAGCTATGTAAATAAATCTTTGCAGAAAAAGGATGCCATGGCTCTGGTGACTGGAAAGCCAGTCTACACAGACGACCTGGCACCAAAGGACTGCCTGATCATCAAGATCTTAAGGAGTCCCTATGCCAATGCCTGGGTGGAAGAAATCAAGACGGACACAGCCATGAAGGTAGAAGGAATGGCACTGATCCTTACCTGGAAAGATGTTCCCAAGAGACGTTTCGCCTCTGCCGGACAGACCTATCCGGAGTTCAGTCCATATGACAGAATGATCCTGGATCAGCATCTTCGTTTCATAGGGGATGCAGTGGCAATTGTGGCAGGAGAAACAGAAGCTGCCGTAGACCTTGCCATGAAGCGCATTAAAGTGAAATACCGCGTGGAACCTCCGGTTCTGGATATGCATACAGCAAAGGATAATCCGGTTCTGGTTCACCCGGAAGAAGACTGGGAATCCAAGTTCCCGGTTGGTGCAGATAACAAGCGGAACCTTGCAGCAAAAGGCCATGAGGAAATGGGAGATATTGACAAGGTTTTGTCAGAATGCAAATACACAGTAGATGAAGTTTATCACACAAAGGCCAATCAGCAGTGTATGATGGAGACCTTCCGCACATATTGTACCAAGGATTATTTCGGCAGGCTGAATGTGGTTTCCTCCACACAGGTACCGTTCCATCTTCGCCGAATCCTTGGAAATGCTCTTGGAATTCCATCCTCCAGGATCCGCGTGATCAAGCCTCGTATTGGCGGCGGCTTTGGAGCCAAGCAGACAGAGGTCTGCGAAATTTATCCGGCAATTGTTACCTGGATGACAGGACGTCCATCCAAAATCGTTTACAGCCGTTACGAATCCTTAATCTGCGCTTCTCCCCGTCATGAGATGGAAGTACATGTAAAAGTTGGCGCAGATGAGAAGGGAATCGTAAAAGGAATTAAAGTAGAGGCGCTTTCCAATGCTGGTGCATACGGAGATCACAGTCCTACAACCATCGGACTTACAGGTCATAAGGCAATTGCCCTGTACCGGAATCTGGAAGCCTATGCTTTTGACTATGAGGTTGTTTATACCAACGTGCAGGCATCCGGCGCATACCGTGGATATGGTGCTACACAGGGAATTTATGCAGTGGAATCCGCTGTCAATGAGCTGGCTCATAAGATGAATATGGATCCTGCAAGAATCCGTGAGTTGAATATGCCAATTGAAGGCGAGCCAATGTATGACTATGATGGAAACCTGACTCATACAGCAAGCTGTACGATGGATCGCTGCCTTGCCCGTGCCAAGGAGATGATCGGCTGGGATGAGAAATATCCATGCCGTGATATGGGAAATGGAAAAGTCCGCGGCGTAGGTCTTGCCATGGCGATGCAGGGCTCCTCTATTGCCAATGTAGACGTGGGAGGCGCAACCCTGAAGCTGAATGAGGACGCATCCTATACACTTTCCCTTGGATGTGCAGATATGGGTACAGGCTGTGATACCATTCTTTCCCAGATGGCAGCCGACTGTCTGGAAACAGAATTTGAGAATATTGTTGCATTTGGTGTGGATACGGATGTTTCTCCATATGACTCCGGTTCTTATGCATCTGCCACTACTTACGCTACAGGCAATGCAGTTATTAACGCCTGCAATGAGCTGAAAAAGAGGATTATCCGGCTGGGTGCTGAAATGCTGGGTGTAAGTCCTGAGGAAGCAGACTTTGATGGAAAGAAAGTCTACGCAGGGGAAAAAGAGGTCAGTCTTCAGGAGGTTGCTTATAAGGGAACCTGCGGAAATACCCTGGAAATGCAGGTGACTGCCTCCTATTCTTCCCAGATTTCTCCGCCGCCTTATATGGTTGGGGCAGCAGAGGTTGAAATAGACAAAGAGACAGGAAATATTGACCTGATCGATTATGTGGCAGTTGTAGATTGCGGAACTCCTATTAACCCCAATCTTGCCCGTGTGCAGACAGAGGGCGGTGTTGCCCAGGGAATCGGTATGGCACTTATGGAGAATGTACAGTATTCCAAAGAAGGTAAGATTCGTGAGAATTCTTTCATGCAGTACAAAATCCCAAGCCGTGAGGATATTGGAAATATCCGGGTTGAGTTTGAGAGCAGCTATGAAAAGAGCGGTCCTTTTGGCGCCAAGTCCATCGGTGAGCTGGTAATCGATACCCCTTGTCCTGCAATTGCAGATGCGGTTTACAATGCTTCCGGTGTCCGGGTAAGAGAGCTGCCGATCACATCGGAGAAGGTTGCCATGGGAATTCTGAAAAAAGAACTGGAGAAATAATATATGGGATTTATTTTTAAGGGGATACTGGCAGTGATCTGGCTGCTGGTGGTTCCCTGCCTGGCAGGGGGATTCTATTTCCGCAGGGAAAAAAGAACCTGCAGTGAATATCTTCTGGCCGGTTATACACTGTTGTTTGCCATTACAGAGCTGCTTTCCCTTACCATGATTTTTACAAAGCAGCCACTTCATGTGCTGACCGTTACATATGGCGTGGTAGCTGGTGTACTAGCATTTCTGGGTGCCCGGAGTTTTTATAAGAAAAGGCAGAAGAATGGAATTTCCCCGGAGCTTGTGGTGGCAGGAATTCTGATTCTGATCCAGCTTGTCGTTGTGGTGCTTTATGCCCATATGGATGAAGATGATGCTTTTTATGTAGGAACAGCCACTACCGCGGTGGAAACCGATACCCTTTATGCATATAACCCATACACCGGGGCCGCTTACAATGTATTGCCAAGCCGTTACATTCTTTCCCCGTTTCCTGCATTTCTTGCCGTGACCAGCCGGTTATGCGGAGGACTTCATCCAGCCATTGTGGCACATACTGTTTTTCCGGCGGTATTTGTTTTTCTGGCATATGTGGTGCTTTTTCAGTACAGCCGCATATTCTTCCGGGGAAAGGCAGGAGAACAGGGGATTTTTATGATCCTTTGTGCCGTGATCCTGTGGTTTTGCGGATATTCGGTATACAATTCAGAAATTTTTACAATGGGCAGGATCTGGCAGGGAAAAGCTGTGCTGGCAGGGGTATTTTTACCATTTTTATTTCTGCTCTGTATGGAGATTTTTATGCAGGAAAAACCGGAATATCCATGGAGCCTGGCTTTTCTGGCAAATGGAGCCTGCTGTCTGTTTTCCTCAATGGGAATCATGCTTGCCCCTCTTCTGATGGGAGTATTTGCTCTGCTTAGTCTGGTGAAATTCAGAGACGGAAGAAGATTCTTAAAGAGTGTAGTCTGCTGTCTGCCATCCCTGATACTTGGCGTGGTATACATTCTGGTATTTTAGGAGGTGGAGAGATGAAACGAGCACTTTTGGCTTCACTGGATGCCTGGCAGAAATACTGGGGGAACGGATTTTATGTCTATTTACTGCTGGCTGCATGTTTGTATTTCCTGGTATTCGGAAGAAAAAAAGAACGATCCAGAATTTTATCCGGCTATATTGTAGTTTTTCTTGCTGTGTTTTTCTGTCCGGTGACTGCTTATATTATACAGAAATGTATAGGACGGTCGGTTTACTGGAGAGTATTATGGATTCTTCCGGCAGTGCCGCTTATAGCTTATGCAGGAACCTGCCTGATAAAAAAGGTGGGAGCTTCCAGACCACGGCAGTACATACTTCTGATTTTTATTGCGGCAGTGCTGGCTTTTTGCGGAACTGGCCTGAATAAAGATGGTTTTTACAAAAAGGTTCAGAATGTACAGAAGATCCCTGATGAGGTAGTAAGCATCTGCAATCTGATCAATGAGCAGAAGGAAGAAAATGAAGAGATTTACCTGGCAACGGATGACAAAATAGCTTCCTATGTGAGAGTTTATGATCCGTCTATCAAAATGCCTTACGGAAGAGGCGGTAAAGGAGCCTCTGGAAAAAAAGCTGCAAGATGGCTCCATAAACAGCTTGTGGCAGAAGTACCGGTGATCAAAAAGGTAGTAAAAAATGCAAAAAGACTGAAATGCAATTACCTGGTTTTTCCGGTTCCAAGCAAAAAGAAGCAGCTGTATATGGAAACAAAAGGGTTCTACCTGATTGGTCAGGTAAATGAGTACGGTATTTTCAAATATTATGAATAAAAGGGTTGCATTTACAGGGAAAAGCTGATACATTGAGTTTGTGAATAAACTGAATATGGGAAGTTATGATAGAGGCGCAGGCTTCATCAGTAATTTCAGCTGCAGAGACAGGTTGTGTGCAGATTATGGGCATACGCAGATACACGCTCTGGGTCGTATGGCGGACTGGTTGGAATGAAAGGGGAGACTGCCGAAGGATTTTTTCTCAGCCAGGAGAGAAGTTCTGGGCTGACGCAGAATATGCGGCAGACTGTCACTGTTGTGGAGCGCTATCTAAGGTATAGATCCTGTGAAGAATAAATGCCATGAATGTGTCCCCATAATGGGAGTACATTCATGGCTTTTTGCGTTAAAGAAGAGGAGGCTTTTAAGAAAACGCTCTGACCGGTTTGTGACTGGTCATCTGGTATTCAGGAAAAAAGAGGGAGGAAATCAATAATGAAGTACAATTGTAAAAAATTATCTGTTCTTTTTGCAGCTGTTATGATGTTTGTCCTGGCATGTCCGGCGACTGTTCTGGCAGCGGCAGAAGAGGAGGCTGGCACACCTGCTGTGTACGCTACTTTCTGGTCATTGATACCGCCAGTTGTGGCAATCGTTCTGGCATTGATCACAAAAGAGGTTTACAGTTCCCTGTTCCTTGGAATTTTAGTTGGAGCACTTTTGTACTCTGGCGGTAATTTTGAGGGAACGGTTAACCATATTTTTTCAGGCGGAATGATCAGTGTGTTATCATCCAGCAGTAACGTAGGTATTCTGGTGTTCCTGGTAATTCTTGGAACTATGGTCTGCCTGATGAACCGGGCTGGAGGATCAGCCGCTTTTGGCCGCTGGGCCGGCAAACACATCAAGACAAGAGTTGGGGCAGAACTGGCAACCATTTTGCTTGGAGTGCTGATTTTTATTGATGATTACTTCAACTGTCTGACGGTAGGCAGTGTTATGAGGCCGATTACAGATCAGCACAATGTATCCCGCGCAAAGCTGGCATATCTGATCGATGCCACAGCTGCGCCGGTATGTATCATTGCACCAATCTCATCCTGGGCAGCTGCTGTTAGCGGTTTTGTTCCGGGAGAGGATGGAATGTCTGTGTTTGTAAGAGCTATTCCCTATAACTATTATGCACTTCTTACGATTGTAATGATGGTATCCATGGTTTTGATGAAAGAAGAGTTTGGTGCTATGGGTGTGCATGAGTCCAATGCGTTAAAAGGGGATCTGTTTACCACAGCAGCTCGTCCTTATGCTTCAGGCGAAGGTGATGGACCGGTGAACCCAAGAGGAAAGGTTATGGATCTTCTGATCCCTATCATCTCTCTGGTTATCTGCTGTGTAATTGGTATGATCTATACTGGAGGGTTTTTCAGCGGTACAGATTTTGTAACTGCTTTTTCACAGAGTGATGCTTCTGTCGGACTGGTGCTTGGAAGCTTCTTCGGTCTGGTGATCACCATTCTTCTTTATATGGTGCGCAGAGTGCTGTCCTTCCGCGATTGTATGGCATGTATTCCGGAGGGCTTTAAGTCCATGGTACCGGCGATCCTGATCCTCACTTTTGCATGGACCTTAAAGAGTATGACGGACAGTCTGGGCGCTGCTGAGTTTGTTGCGGAAATGGTGAAGTCTTCAGCAGAAGGACTGGTAAATATGCTTCCGGCTATTATATTCCTGGTAGCCTGCTTCCTGGCATTTGCTACTGGTACTTCATGGGGAACCTTTGGTATTCTGATCCCGATTGTGGTTCATGTATTTGAAAACACACCGGGAGACTTGATGATCATTTCCATCTCTGCCTGTATGGCTGGTGCTGTTTGCGGTGACCATTGTTCTCCGATTTCGGATACGACGATTATGGCCTCCGCGGGAGCTCAGTGTGATCATGTAAATCATGTGTCAACCCAGCTGCCTTATGCCATTGTGGCAGCAGTGGTATCCTTTGTAACTTACATTTTCGCCGGCTTTATCCAGAGCCCACTGTGCCTGGTCATCGGTGTAGCACTGATGATGGGAGCTATGTGTGTTGTGAAAATGAAGTTTTCAGATCTGAAAACGGAATAAAGAGGTTTTTCTTATTGGAAAAATAAGAAAAGAATGTGGAAGCCGGGATGGATTTTCCTGTGTAATGCCTGCGGCAGTGTGGAAGAATTTACAGTGTCTGCAGAGTATTGACGGGGAAATTGTCCTGGCTTTTTTGCATGCTTCTATCTTCTTTATTGGCTGCTTAATATTTGCTTTGGAGCGTGTGTGGAGAAGGTTTTTTGCAAGATGTGCATTACACTTTGCGGGAAAGCTTTTTTTAATGTGTTCTGGAGCTTTTGGAGCTTGGGGCAAGGTTTGCCTTGCATATGCCCGGGAAAAACTATATAATGGAAAAATGGACGAAAAAATCAGAATCAACAAATACTTAAGCGAAGCGGGATTCTGTTCAAGACGTGAGGCTGACAGCCTGATCCGGAACGGACGGGTGACTGTGGAAGGTCATAAGGCAGAACCGGGAGAAAGGATTACAGCAGATACAGTTGTATTTGTGGATGGTAAGCCTGTGAAAAAAGTAGAAGAAAAAGTTCTACTTTTATTTCACAAGCCCAGAGGTGTGGTGTGCAGCACAAAAAAACAGCGCCAGGAGACTACAGTTACGGAGTATCTGAATTATCCGGTTCGAATTTATCCCATAGGACGTCTTGATAAGGAATCCGAAGGGCTTTTGCTTTTAACAAACCAGGGAGATCTGGTAAATAAGATCATGCGTGCGGGGAACTACCACGAGAAGGAATATCTGGTAACTGTAAATAAGCAAGTTGACAGTGACTTTGTGAAAAAAATGTCATCTGGAATTCCTATTCTGGATACCATTACCCGTCCGTGTTTTGTGGAAAAAACAGGGAGAAATTCTTTTCGGATTATTCTTACCCAGGGATTGAACCGGCAGATCCGCCGAATGTGTGAATATCTGGGATATCAGGTGCTTAGTCTGAAGCGCGTACGAATCATGGAACTGACAATAGATGGCTTGAAAGAGGGCGAGTACAGAGAAGCCACCCAGGAGGAGTGGAAGAAGCTGGAACGTGGAATTGCAGATTCCTCCCAGCTTCCCGCAGCCAGAAGGCAGGACAGTGTGCCTGTATTTTCCAAAAAACAGGGAAGAGACAGCATTCCCTTTTCTTCAATTCCAGAAGAAAAAAGGCAAAATAAGCCAGCTGCTTCCCGCACTATTTCAGAAAAAAGGCAGTCTGTTTCACAGAGGAAGTCTGCTTGCAGTAATTATAACAGTAAAACAGGAGGACATCATGGAAAATTCTCTACAGCGAATGAAAGAACTGGTAGAAAAGCTGGATCAGGCCGCGAAGGCATATTACCAGGAAGACAGGGAAATCATGAGCAATCAGGAGTACGACAGCCTGTACGACCAGCTGGAGCAGCTGGAAAAAGAAACCGGCACCGTACTCACAAATAGTCCTACTGTCCGCGTAGGATACGAGGCAGTTAATGAACTTCCGAAGGAAGAACATCCAAGCCCCATGCTATCCCTTGATAAGACAAAAGACAGGGAAGTGCTTCGTGGATTTATAGGAAATCACAAATGCCTTTTATCCTGGAAACTGGACGGCCTGACCATTGTTCTTACTTATGAGAACGGTGAGCTTGTGAAAGCGGTAACAAGGGGGAATGGAATTGTAGGTGAGGTTATTACCAACAATGCCAGAGTGTTTAAGAATATTCCTCTTCGCATCCCTTATAAAGGTCAGCTGGTGCTTCGGGGTGAAGCGATTATCACTTATTCTGAGTTTGAGCGGATCAACGAGACTATAGGTGATGCAGATGCCAAATATAAGAACCCGCGGAATCTTTGCAGTGGTTCCGTGCGTCAGCTGAATAACGAGATTACGGCGAAACGAAATGTGCGTTTTTATGCCTTTGCCCTGGTAAGTGCACAGGATGTGGATTTTTCTAATTCCAGGGAGCAGCAGTTTATCTGGCTGAAGAAACAGGGCTTTGAGGTGGTGGAATATAAGGTGGTTACCTCTGAAAGTCTGGATGAAGCCATGGATTATTTTTCCAAGACAATTGTAAACAACGATTTTCCATCAGACGGACTGGTTGTGACCTATGATGACATCGCCTATGGGGAGTCTTTGGGGAGTACTGCGAAATTTCCGCGAAATTCCTTTGCTTTTAAATGGGCGGATGAAATGCGGGAAACCAGGCTGGTGGATATGGAATGGAGTCCGTCAAGAACCGGACTGATTAATCCGGTTGCAATTTTTGAACCAGTGGAGCTGGAAGGTACTACAGTAAGCCGCGCCAGCGTGCACAATATCAGCATTGTGAAGGAACTGCAGCTTGGAATTGGAGATACCATTAAAGTGTACAAAGCCAATATGATCATTCCCCAGATTGCAGAGAATCTTACAAGAAGCGGCAATCTGGTAATTCCGGATAAATGTCCGGTGTGTGGTCAGGAGGCGCGTATCCGCAAGGAAAACGATGTGGAGACATTATACTGCATGAATCCGGACTGTGTTGCCAAGAAGATTAAGTCCTTCAGCCTTTTTACCAGCCGTGATGCCATGAATATTGACGGACTTTCAGAGGCAACTCTGGAGAAGTTTATTGCAATGGGATTTATTCATAATTTTGGTGATATTTTTGAAATTGGAAAATATAAAGATCAGATCGTAGAAATGGAAGGATTTGGTCAGAAGTCTTTTGATAATCTGATGGTGAGTCTGGAGAAAGCGAAAAAAACTACTCTTGCCAAGGTGATCTACAGTCTTGGGATTACAGGTATCGGTCTTGCAAATGCCAAGGTGATCTGTAAATATTTTGACGATGATATAGAGAAAATCCGCCATGCGGATGAAGAAGAGATCAGCGCGATTGAAGGAATCGGTCCGGTAATCGCCGGAAGTATGGCTGATTATTTTAAGAGCGCAGAGAATAATCAGAAGCTGGATCATCTGCTCAGTCATCTTCATCTGGTTCATGAGGAGACTTCAGCAGAACAGGTTTTTGCAGGGAAAACCTTTGTTATTACAGGCAGTGTGGAGCATTTTTCCAACCGGTCTGAAGCAAAGGAATTTATCGAAGCCCGCGGCGGTAAGGTGACCGGCTCTGTAACAAAGAAAACAGACTATCTGATTAATAACGATAAAACATCTGCTTCTTCCAAGAACAAGAAGGCTCAGGAACTGGGAATCCCGATTTTGTCGGAGGAGGATTTCCTGGAGCTGGCGGGTGTTTAAAAGAAAATTTGGGTTTTCTGTGAACTTTGTTCACAAAAAACACCTCGCGGAACGTTACCAGTGAACTGTATTGAATATATTTTTACAGAAGAGAAGAGTGGAAGGACACAACATTTTTATAACTTGTTTGTGCCTTGAGCGAAGCGAAAGGAATGACAAAAAGTATGTATAATAGTAGGAGGAAATTGCAATGCCAATTAAAATACAAAGTGATCTCCCGGTAAAGGAGATTCTGGAAAAAGAAAACCTGTTTGTTATGGACGAGAACCGTGCTATGCACCAGGATATCCGTCCGATTTATATTCTGATCTTAAATTTAATGCCACTGAAAGAGGAAACCGAGCTTCAGCTTCTTCGCTCTCTTTCCAATACTCCTCTGCAGGTTGACGTAAGCTTTATGGCAGTGGAGTCCCATCAGGCGAAAAACACTTCCAGGAGTCATCTGAACAAATTTTATCAGACTTTTTCTGAACTGAAAGATAAGAAGTTTGATGGAATGATCATTACAGGAGCACCGGTAGAGCAGATGGAGTTTGAAGAGGTTGATTACTGGGAGGAAGTTACCCAGATCATGGACTGGTCAGAGACTCATGTGACATCTACCATTTTCCTGTGCTGGGCTGCTCAGGCTGCGCTCTACCATTTCTATGGACTGAAGAAACGCAAGCTGGATAAGAAAATGTTTGGCCTTTTCTGGCACAAGGTAATGAACCGCAAAATTCCGCTGGTCAGAGGGTTCGATGATATATTTCTGGCACCTCATTCCCGACATACAGAAGTTCCTATTGAAGCTGTACACGCCTGCAAAGACCTTACTGTCCTTGCAGAATCCGACGAAGCAGGCCTTTTTCTTGCCATGGCAGAAGACGGTCGCAAGATTTTTGTAATGGGTCACCCGGAATACGACCGTGTCACCCTGGACGGCGAGTACAAACGTGATCTTGGCAAAGGGCTCCCTATTGAAATGCCTGAAAACTACTACCGCGACAACAACCCTGAAAACGGTCCGCTTCTGATGTGGAGAGCCCATGCCAACAATCTGTATACAAACTGGCTGAATTATTACGTCTACCAGAGCACCCCGTATGACCTGTACGGAACACCTGATTTTTCCAGTATTTCCAGGGGTTAAGAGAGTTGCGCATTTCACGTAAATTATTATAATTTCACGCTATTTATTACGAAAATGGAGTAAAAATGGAGTACTAGAGGTGTGAAAATGGGGTATCAAAATAAGAATGTAAAAGGTGTGTAAATGAATATTTTTTATAAATTTTGATGAATAAAAATACATGAATAAGTCCATGGGTTATTTGATAACTTATGGGCTTATTTTAGTGTTTGGGACAATTTTTAGCCCAGATATTATTGGGCTTTGTTTTTAGAAAAAGAGAAGATGCATTATTGGTGCGATTGTATTTCAATGTGGTTCTTATTTCAAATCAAAAAAATCTTAAAAAAATCGCATTTTTTTTCCATTTTTTTACACATTTCGACAAGTAATTCCATTATTTATAATAGGAGAGTATAGTACCACTCCATAAAATTAGAAACGGAGGAATCAAAAATGTGGCATTTTTGGCTTTTTTTCTGGATCCTGCTGGCAGTGGTAATTATACTCATGTATTGCTGCCTTGTTAGAGCTGGAAAAATGGACGACGAAATGGAGAAGGCGTTTAGAAAATTAAATGAAAAGAGAAAGGATGAGACAGAGCTGTGGCAAGGGGAAGATCAGGAGTAATTTCAAAGGAATATAAGGGGGAAGAAAATACTGCCTATCATGACGTTATTAAATTATTCAAAATTTATCGGGCTGTAAACTGGCAGATGCAAATTAAAATTAATCAGGTTAAACGTCGATTCCATATGGAGTATGGTACAGACGTGGATGAATTCTTAGAAAGCATTTATCAAGCGGGAATGGACGTGGAAAGAGATTTGGCATCTGAGAAAGAGCGTGTAGAGGCCATCAACCGATCAAACCAATATTTGCGTTTAATTGATGAAGCCGTTGATCTTATGCGAAGGTACCATCCGCAGGGGGAGCGGTATTATTGGGTACTTTATTACAGTTATTTATCGTCAACAAAACCAGAGAACATTGATGAAATCCTGGACAAGCTGGAACCACATTTTCCGCAATATGCAAGAGTTCACAGGACTACATATTTTCGTTGGCGTGAACAGGCTTTTGAAGCTGTAGGAAGCATATTATGGGGCTATGAGGGAGAAAGTGAACGTGTACTGAAGCTGGTTTGTGAAGATTACGTAGAAAAATAATTATTTCCAAAATCCTATTGACACAGATTTTCCAAAATCTCTATAGTGAAATTGCAAGGACGCAAAAAAGGCGTATAGCAATACTATATTTGGATTTTGAAAGGAGAAATACATATGATTATTTCAGTGGATACCGGTAACAAACACATGAAAACAGAGAACTGTGAGTTCAATTCCGGGGTGGAAATTTTGGATACACTGCCAGGAGATATGGAAGAGGTGATTGAGTACGAGGGGAAATATTATGTGACAACCAACAGACGAATTTCGTATATGGAAGATAAAATTGCTGACGAACGATATTTCATTTTGACGTTATTTGCTATTGCAAAAGAGTTATCTTATCGAGAAAAAAACGAAGGCTTACTTTCACAAAATTTACAGGAGATTGAGCTTCTGGTAGGACTGCCGCCTGCGCATTATGGGAAACAGCGGAAAAAATTCAGGGAGTATTTTTATCGGAATGGTGAAGTGATTGAATTTGCCTATAAAGGAATTCCATACCGAATTGTTTTTAAAGAGGTAAAAGTCTACATACAGGCATATGCAGCTTATTGTCTTCTGGCGGTGAAGAAACAGTTATCGGTAGTACCGAAGGTCTTACTGATTGATATTGGTGGGTTTACCGTCGATTACATGGTTTTAAGGTTCGGACAGCTTGAAATGGAGTATGTCGATTCTTTAGAAAACGGCATAATCCGGTTGTATAACACTATAAAAGCTGCGATACGACAAAAATACAGTATTCTTTTAGATGAAGAGGACATTGATAATATCATTCTGGAAAGAGGCGGTGTCTATAAAACAGAACTAAAAGAACGTGTACGTGAGATTGCAATTGGTTACGTGACAGAATTGCTTGGCAGGTTTCGTGAGCTTGGAATTGACTTTAATACCACGCAGACCATATTTCTTGGTGGTGGCTCTATCTTAATGGCAGAATTTATTCAAATTGTATGGAAACGATATGGTGGGGAATACAGCGTTATTAATGATACAAAGGCAAATGCAAAGGGATACCGCCTACAGTATCAGGTTGAGAAAAAGGAGGAGCGTAAATGAGTAAGAAAAATGAGTACCGTTTCAATTTACGCTTTGATGAAACAGATGAAGACCATCGGAAAGTCTGCCAGTTTTTGAATGACTATTGTGGTAGCAGAAAGAAAGCGCGTTATATTGTTAAAGCGGTATTGGCTTACTGGAAATTAGAAAATAAGTCAATTGAATTGACATCAAAACCACAAGTTATCTCTGCTTTGCCAAAGGAACAGTCAGTTCCTTTGGCGGTAGAAGAGGAAAATAATAAGGAAGATCACTTTGTAAGCATAGACGGAGACTATGAAGCGGATGAAGCAGAGGTATCATTGATGCTGAAGAACTACCAGATGTTTAATAATTCGGAAGAATAAGAAAGAAGGTATGTGTAGTGCTGAATCTTAAAATATTAAGTGTTATTTGCGGTATCGAACTTGTTGGAGCAATAGGGAATGTTATGGGGGTTGTAGCAGCAAATGAAATTTTGCTTGGAGGCACCTGCTTACTGGCAGGTTATACTGTTTATTTAGGAACTGAAAATTTTCAAAAGAAAACATGCCCGGAGTGTAAAAGTAAAATTAGAAAGGCATATAGAATTTGCCCGGAATGTGGACATCTTTTTCAGAAAGGGCTGTCAGAAGAACAATTGACAGATGTTATTGAAAAGGAAAAAGAAGACGATATGAGCTCCGAGCAGATTGATAGGGTATTTGAAAAAGTAGACACTCTTTCAATAGAAGAAATCAAGGCCTATGATTCAGAACTGGATGATTTTCTAAGAAAATAGTATTTTGGGTGTTTGGCTTGGCTGTAAAAGAAAGTGTTAAATTGCATAAATTAATTATACAAAAATTGTGAAAATTCTATGAAATAATGATACCAAAGATTTTTTGAATCGTATTATATATGGAATGTAAAAGAAAATATAATTCCTGGTTTCATGTTAATGTTTGCGATTATCACTATTGCGGCATGGATCAATCAGGCAGGAGGAAACAAAAAATTCATAAAACGCAGAAGGATACTCAACATTACCTGGTTTGTGCGGACTACTGGAAAGCTATTTCAGTAGTCTGTTTTAATTGTAAAAGTCGTTGTTATTATGACAAATTGCAAAGGGCTCCGCCAGCTGAAGAAGGTTTTACATGATTACAAATTAGGGGGCAATAATGCCAGATAAAATAGATAAAGAACTAAAGAGAAAGTTTGGAGCGTATTTAAAAGTTGCAATACTGAATGCAAAAAAAGAATACCTGATAGGGCAGACTAAAATAATCAAAACAGAGACATCTTTGGATGAGGTTGATTCTATTGAGGATGAGGCTGCAGAACGTATGTTAGAGAATGTCTGTATAGATTATAAAATCGAAGATGGTGAAGAATTTCATGCAAGAGACGTATTAAATAGTATTGAGGATCCCACGCTCTATTCTGCCATTTCTGCTTTAAATACACTTCAGATTGAGATATTAGTATTGCGGTGTATTGGAAGTAAAACTTTTCGTGAAATTGGGGAACTTGTAGAAATCAGTGAGTTACATGCTAAAGATATATATTTCAATACACTTACAAAACTAAGAAAAATCATAGGAGAAAAATAAATATGGGATTTAGTGAACTTCTTAACAGGGCAAAAACGATGGATGATACTGCGATGGTTCAGATATTAGAATTATATAATCCGCTATTATATAAATATGCAAACGTAAACAGTCGATTTGATCAAGATTTATATGAGGAGTTTGTATACCGTTTGATTATATGTGTTGTGAAGTTCCCATATTAATAAATATAATAATACAATATATTGTATTATATGGTTGACAAAATAACTATATATAGATATTATAAATATGTAATCATTTTTGTTTCTGGATTCAGAAACAGATATTTTGTTCAGGCTTATGGCCTGGAGAAAAATTTTAACCAATCATATGTACAAATAAAAGCATAGAAAGACATTGATTTATTTGAAGAATGAATGTCGGTTCTGTGCTTTTTTTGTGCGCAAAAAAGGAGGTGGCTTAGTTGAAAAATTATCAGAAAGGAGGAAAGCGAATGAAATTTAAGCCCATGATAGTATTATATGGATCTGTGATGCAGCCATTGAAAGAAGGACAGAAAGCTCACTACTGTCAGAATGGATTGTGGCGTTCAACTGGAAAAATCATGCGAGTATTGGAGCAGAATGATGAACGTGTAAAGTTTGAGACAGATACAGTTTGCTACTGTATTAATTTCTATGAGGAGGGCACTGGTGTTGTAGCACTGGCTGCATAGGGACGAACCTACGGATATTTTCTTTCAATATCCGTAGGTTAATGGAGCTGAATAAATGTACATTCTTCAGGATGAATTGAAATTAAATGAGTGGCAATTTAGTCAGCGGAAATACCTGCCCTATGAAATAAAAGTGAAGCTTGCAGAAGCGAGAATACGTGAATGGTATGAAAACTGGTATGGAGAGGTATATCTAAGTTATTCTGGTGGGGTGGATAGCACAGCGCTTTTATATATGATACGAAAAGTATTAGGGGATGAGATACCAGCTGTATTTTCGAACACAGGCCTGGAATTCCCAGAAATTGTACGGCACGCACGTAAGGCAAGTGGTAACTATGTAGAAATTTATCCTAAATGGAAGTCTGGGAAACGGGCTTATTTTTCGGAAGTTGTGGATCAATTTGGTTTTCCTCTTATATCAAAGGAGACTGCGCTCAAAGTACGTAAACTTCGTCATGGTAATTTGAGTGACCGTTATCGTAACTATTTGCTATATGGGGATGAGCGTGGGAAATTTGGCGTATTAGCTAAGAAATGGCGATTTTTTCTTGCTACGGAATATGAGATAAGTGAAAAATGCTGTATTATTTTGAAAAAGGAACCATTTGCCAGATACGAAAGAGAAACTGGCAGGAAGCCTTATATTGGAATTACGCAAGATGAAAGCTTTGTAAGAGGACATTTGTACGCTAAAACAGGATGCAATGTTTATACTGGATCTACTATAAAAAGTCAGCCACTTGGTCCCTGGACAAGGCCAGATGTGTTACGTTATATTGTGGAACATGATATTGAAATCAGTTCTGCATACGGAGATATCTGGCAGGATGAGTTTGGACAGTACTATACAACTGGTGAACAAAGAACTGGTTGTATGTTCTGTGGCTTCGGCGCACATTTAGAGGCTGAACCAAACCGCTTTCAAAGGATGCTTATTACACATCCAAATCACTATAATATTTGCATGAACTTAAAAAATAATGGAGTACGGTATGAAGATGCTTTGCATGATTGCGGAATACCAACAAAAACATGGGAGCAGGCAGGACAATTAAGCCTTGATTTAAAAAATGCTGCTTAGAATGAAATCGAGCCCGGTTGGATAATACCGGGCTTATTTTGGTTCTTCCAGACCTTCAAAAAATGCGTCGAAGGAACAGTTATATATTTTTTTTAATTCTAATAGTACACTGATTTTTACATTAAGCTCTCCATTCTCATATTTGGCGTAAGTTGTGCGGCCAATGTCACAGCCATTTCGCTGGAGTATGGCACATAACTTTTCCTGGGAGATTCCGTATTTGTTGCGGAGCTTCTGAAGGTTTGGTCCAATGCTGATATCACATCTTAGTTTTTGTTCCATAAACATTCCCCTTTTTGACCAGTATAGGTGTCAATGCTGATGTTTCTATTTTATGAAAAAAGAAAAATTATATTGTCCGTTATACTGGTCAAAACAAGGAAAAAGTGATATAGTAATAAAAAATATGGAAGGAATACAGATAAGCTATTTTACCTGTATATGAAAATGAAAAATGAAATTTGAAGCATTTTATAAGGAAGCATATGATGCAGAAATGGAAGAGCTATTTTCTGATCATGCTTCAGAAACAGAAAATAAGCCATCAAAGGATTCCTGTGATTTGTTAATGAAAAAAGCAGATCTGGAGTTTTCTCAGTACAAGTTAGTGAAAAGTGAAAAATGTTATGATTATTTGCTGGGAAATCTTTATCCAAAAGCTGCCGAGATTGCAAAGATGCAGGGCGGAAATCTGATATTAGACATTGATGAAGAGAGGCACACAGGAAAGCTGGAATACTGGGGAGCTTTTTTGATGAGTACATCGGGAGACACATTTCTAATGGATTTTCTTGTATCTGCAATGACAATGGCAGATCAGTTTTCATTTGAGGTAAAAGACTCTCTTTTACATTTGGAGTTTTTCTTTGAATTATATAATCTGGTAAAGATGAAAGATTATTCCAAGGAGATTGAACAGCTGGGACTAAAAATCAAAAAGTTAAATACACGGTAGTGTTTTGCTATCCAAATGAAGCTATAATGCAACCGTTATGGAATTGACATATGATTTCGTAACGAATAGAATAATACTATAAAGTTCTGTGCATGCGGAACCTGGTGCATGAGAGAGCCAGGAACTTTATAAAAAGTATGAAAAGACAGCCATTAGAAAAGTGGTTGTCTTTTTTTTCGCCCGGATTGCACAGAAGGACCTTGTAAGAAGCTGATCTTCCGGAGTTTAGTTGAAGGGAGGAAGTCTATGGAAAAACAGAAAGTAAAAGATGAAATTGCTGCACGTTTTGGAAAGAAAAACTGGCTTGTAAAAGCGCTTCCAATTGTATACTGTGTGACAGGTGTACTTCTTATGACCGCAGTACCCGTGTATGCGGATGACATTTTTGCAACTGCGAAAAATGCAATGCAGACGGTTTATACAGACGTAGCTGGCATTGCAACTGTGGCAGCTGTGGTTTGTGCGGCAGTATGCCTTTTTCTAATGAATTTTAGCAAATCGGGACGAACTGTGGATGAATCCAGATCCTGGTTAAAAAGGATTGTTATCTGCTGGGCGGCACTTATGACATTGGGTGCGATTGTAACGTATCTGGAAAAGATCATTCCACAGAGTATGTTTACGGGATGATCTGAAGAAAAGAAAAAGCCGGAGCTCTCCCGGCACAAAAAGGAGGGTATCTATAATAGATATGAATGAAACATGAGCTGGCTGCTGGATCTTCTGGTAGATGCAGTCAAAGAAATGGTATCTCAGTTTATCATCGATATGATGGGACTGATTACGGATGTATTTACAGATTTACTATCCTGTAACCTCTCCCTGTTTGAAGAACTGTTTTCTGTAGTAGGAAGTCTGTACCAGAATGTGATTGTCCCTATGGGAATTGCTTTGTTACTTATGATCCTGATCTGGCAGCTGTTTAAATCCATGTTCGGGAAGGTTGGAATAAATGCTGAAGAACCAATCGAGTTAATTGGACGTTCTTCCATCTGCTTGTTCTTTGTGGTTGCCTCAAAGCCTGTTATTAATTACATATTGAAAATTGCGGGAACGCCATATCAATGGGTGATTGGAACCGACATCAAGGTGCAAAGTTTTTCGGAGTATGTAACTGCCTTAGAGGGGATTACAGCACCGCTAGGGCTTGGGACAGTCAGTATTGCAATTCTAATGCTTATCATGCAGTTTGTGGTGGCTTGGAACTACTTTAAAATGTTGTTCATTATTGCGGAGAGGTATGTCTTACTGGGCGTATTTTCCTATACAGCACCGCTGGCATTTGCAACCGGTGGATCTAAGTCCACGAACAACATCCTTGCATCCTGGTCGAAAATGTTTGGTGGACAGGTAGTTCTGATCATCTTAAATGCCTGGTGTTTAAAGATGTTTTTGTCTGGTTATGGAAATATGATGGCAAGCGGTTATGGTTTCACGAAGTTTTTTGTAGCAACTTTGTGTCTGGTGGGCTTTTGTAAAATTACATTCAAGCTGGATTCTTATATGGCGGCGTTAGGTGTGAATCTTGGACGGCCTTCCCCTGGCATGGGAGCACTTGGAGCAGCTATGGCGGCACAGCGTATTTTTTCACAGGCAGGAAGGGTATTTTCTGGAACGGATGGAAGTGGAAACGGTACAGGAAGATCTACGAACATGGGAAACACAGACCCCACAAATGGCTTTACCGGACCGGCGGGGCCTATCCCTATGAATCCCTCTGGTGGAAATGAAGTGGATATCGAATCTTTGTTTTGGGGTGGGGATTTTGATACGGAATATCCAGAAAAGCATGGGAATGCTGCTGGAAGTGTCAAGAGTGTGAATCATTCAAATACTGCTTCAGCAAATGTGCTGGACGAACTGGGAATTCATGCAAATGGAACGGAGTCTTCTGGTACATCTTATGTGTCTGGGACAGCCGCAACTGCTGTAACATCTGCAAGTGAAATTGAACCTGGGATGGAATCCGATGATTTCGTAGAACCGAAAGGGACTGTAATGGATCTGAATACGGGAAGCTTACCAGAATATCAGGAAGCTTTAGGCAGAGAGGCTGTTTCTTCAGAAGGTGTTACTACAAACGAAACTATGGAAGATGGATTCTCCGAAACATTATCAAGTGTAAATGGACTGGGTGAAATGGAGAATCCAGGAGAACCTGATTTCCCGGATGGAAAAACCACAGCCCGGAGTGATTCTATGTCTTTTGAAGCGCAGCAATTTGAAGGAGCATCTGCATTTAGCAGTGATAATGGCATTATGGCAGAACTTGGTGAATATCCAGCTTCGGAGACAGGCATGGGGACTTCGGATTATGCAATGGAAACGGATCTTGGAGGAGGCATTGGTAACAAAAGGCAGGAAGAAGGCAGAAATATTCCTTCTGATGGAAAAGGAGAACGATCTTATTCTGCCAGTGGTTTTGAAGCGGATGTATCTGGCCACTTAAATAGCAAGTATTCAGGTTCAGATAAAAATACTGCTGGTGAAAACGGATTTTCTTTTGATTCCAGAGCGGATTTTGGAATCCTGGACGCTGTGTCTGGAAATGAGAGTGTTCATGCAAGTCCAGATACGGAGGTAAGCTGCGCGAATAGTTTTTCAGAAGAGGTTGGAAATGCTTCTGGTAACGTGTCGGATGTTCCCAAAATGGAAACGCCTACATATTCGGATTCTGGTATTTCCGGGAATATAGAAAGTGAGCAGCAGGTTACAAACATGGGAGAGTCTTCTGCACAATCAGCAGAATCTGGTGACCTTGGAAATTATTCTACAACTGGAGATTTCGCTATAGACGGTTTAAATGGCATAAATGAACCTGAAGAAAGTTATATTCAGGAACCAGACGAATACCTGGAACAGGATAATCTGGATCCAATCGAAGAGGCAAATGACAGCTTTACACTTTCAGAGGAAATAAATGGTATGGAAGAAATCCAGACGGAGGATGCACAAATGCCTATGAATATGGAACTGCTACGCAATCCTCATAGAATCCTGGAAATTCCAAAATCAAGAAGTGAGTTAAGAGGACAGAAACAGGGTACCAGAGATACCGGAAGCTTGGAGGATTAAGCTATGGATGACGAAAGACAAGAGAGTTCCCCTCTTGATGAGGGGAGTGAAATGATCGCTCATTCGGCACAGGCTGCTTATGCGGTATCGGCAGCTGTAAAAGCTGGTGGAACTGCTTCTGGTGTGGCAGCCGGGACTGCTATGGCAGGGCCGCTTGGAACATTAGTAGGAACCTTGGCTGGCAGCAAAACAGTTTGGAAGGTGTTTGGTGCTATATTTCTATTTCTTTTTTTGTGGATGTTTATTATTGCAAACATGATCGGAATTATATTCAACTATCTGGGGTTTGCAACCGCGGATTCCTATGCAAATGAGGCACAGTCCAACCAGCTTGCAAATATCAGGAACAGAGCGGAGCAAATTCTGCAAAACGCAGATTATCAGAATGAGATTTTGCAGATCATAGGACAGCAGAGGGATTTACATTTGCAGGAAATCCAGGCAGACCAGATGAAAAAATATGCGCATGCTACTTTGGTTGTGGTGGATGAGTTTGAGACAAAACTAAAAAGAAGCTTATCCTATTATCTGTCTGTTATGCTCATGGATAAATGCGACAACAGCACCATATCTTCTTTCCTTGGATATTCAAATGTTCTGGGACTTGATATGGACACCAACCTTTCCAGCCCTTATGATGCCTATTTTCAGGAAGCTGCCAGGACCTATAATGTGCCAGTGGCACTGCTTCTTGCAATCTGTAAAACGGAGTCTGATTTTAATCCGAATGTGGTATCAGGTGCTGGGGCAATAGGCTTAATGCAGCTTATGCCGGAAACGGCGGCTTCCCTTGGAGTATCCAATCCTTATGATCCGTACCAGAATATTATGGGCGGCGCCAAATTCATCAGCCAGCTGGTAGAGCAATTTAAAGGCTATTCCAATGGCTTAGAGCTTGCAGTCGCTGGATATAATGCAGGACCTTATGCAGTTATCAAATATGGTTATCAAGTACCGCCATATTCCGAAACCCAGGCCTATGTCAAGAAAGTGTTAGGGCTTGTCGAGATTCACGATAGTACATCCGGTACTTCCACAGAAATAAAAACAGATCAGGAGTCCCTGGAGAAATCATATCAGGTGTTAAAGGAGGCTGTCGCACAAAATGTGGACAGCTTTTTTTCGTGGACTGTAACAGATGAATGGGAAGGCCAAATGGAACAGAAAGTCTACTGTCTGGATGTGAATGGAAGCCGGGCAGAAACAGATGAACAGACTTATCGGCAGGTCCTGGAGCAGGGAGGCAATGTCTGGGAAGAAAAGAGGACAGTAACGACAAAGGTTGTAGAGTACACTCTGGCATTGATCTTGAACACACAGCTGACAGGAAGCAGCGGCTATCAATATAAATATGTGACAAATGAAAGCACATTCAATTTTGTATTAAAGCTGTTGGAATACCTGCAAGGCGGTGTAGAAGCTGTCAAAAATGCCCTTTACAATGTCTTTCACTGGACGGACTTTCTGACTGGCGGAACCAGTGGGAGTGATACCTATATCGGTAATATTGATGCGACTGGGGATATTATTACCTATGACACGGTGGGAAAGGGTGTCAAAAAAGTTGTGTACTATAATCAGGGAGAAGATCCCTGGGCTACCATGTCTTATGGAGCCAGTACAATTAAAGCCTCGGGATGTGGTCCAACTTCCCTTGCCATTGTAGTTTCAACCTTAACCGGGCAGACGGTGACCCCGGAGATGACCTGCGCGTTTTCCATTGCAAACGGGGAATATATCTATGGCCTTGGGACATGCCACTCCTTCCCGATGAATGCAGCTCATCACTGGGGGCTTAACTGTGAAAGGGTAGGAAAAGACCGGATGGGGGATATTGTAAATGCCTTAAAAGATGGAAAAATGGTTGTAGAAATCTGCGAAGCCTACACCATAACGGGAAGTGGAAGCGGGCATTTTATTGTTCTGACGGGTGTTACTAAAGATGGCTATATCACCATTGCCGATTGTGCCAGTAGGGAACGTACTGGAAAAGTGTACAGCGTGGAAACGATTGCTTCTTACGGTCGTGACCTGGCAGATGGAGCCTTTTGGATCATTGGAAAATGAGAGGTGGGATTATGGACAGACATTTGAAATATTGGTTGCTTATGGGACTATATTCTTCTGTATTACTGGCAATGCCAATTACGGTACTTGCAAACACGAACACGCAGAATTCTACAGATCTTCCCCAGATTGTTTCCTGGGATGACGGACATGGATATCTGGAAAGTGGAGAAATGCTTCGGAATGGCTGGGGCTATGATACCGTCAATCCAGCTGGAAAATATGTGCTCTTTGATGAAGAGGGTGCTATCCTTAGACGCTCGGAATCCATGGAAGCAGGGGTGGAGGATAATTATACAGGTACCGAACAGGTTCCGGCAGTCATTGCATTTCGGGCACAGGTTTTTGACGGATTTGCTGGTACGATAGAGGCTATTTTAGAAGAACAAAATGGGGTAACCCAAACGGTATTCCTAAATGCGGACAACTTCTATGAGTGGAATCTGTCCACTGGAAGTGGAACTTATCGGATTCAGTCTGTAAGTGCAACGGAGGGAGATCTGTCTTTTGTAACAGAGTTTTCGAATATGTATCAGAATCTTCCAGAAGAAGGTCTCCTGGTGCAAAAGATTACAGTAACAGAGGTCGTTATAGAGAAAATCCCTGCAGCAGGGGAAGAATCTCAGGCTGCAGAGAAAAATGAAAATCCTATTGATGAAATGAATGTGCTTCCGCAGAAAGGACAGGAAGAGGAGACAGAGGGGATTTTAGAAAATCAAGCACAGGAGGTGAATATCGTGGATGCAGTAAAACAGAAGAATCCATTTATACTGCTCGGCGTAGGGGTGGCTCTAATTGCCGCAATCGGTGGCCTGATATGGTCTAAAAAGAGATAACAGGAAAGGAGCTTCACAAAAAATGACACAAAATGACCATTCAGACGTATATATCATTCCACCTAATTTTGTAAGAGATGGAACTTTGTTCTCTGGAAGGGCAGAAGCCCGAAATGTGGTAGAAGCAGCATTTTTGGCACTCGTTGGAATCCGCTTTTTAGTATTTTTAAATCTTGGAATAAAAGGGAAGATTTATGTCGGGATCATCCTGATTCTGCCGCTTGTGATATTGGCAGTAATCGGTGTCCAGGGCGAAAGTCTTTCCTCTTTTCTTATTCAGCTGTTTTCGTATATGGTGAAAAGGCGTGTTTTAACTGCACCAAGCGGTCAGTACCGTTTGAAACGAAACCGCCGTATCCGGAAACAGCAGAAGAAACGCTGCAGACGGGAACATAAAAAGAGAAAAAAGGAGGGTGGCAGAGATCGGAAGCGAAGTCGAAGAACTGAAGAGAAAACTGAAGGAGGCGAAGAAATCCGAGAAACTCGAAAAAAGGGAAAAACGGCAGCAGGAGCGTGAGCGAAAGAATACTGCCAGACTTCAAAAACGCCAGGATGTGCAGGAAGAAAAACTTCGGAAAAAAGAAGACAGATTACAGGCGCAAAAAGAAAAACGGGAAGCTGTCGCCCGGTTCCATGAACAGGAAGCAGAAGAACGCAGCCTCCGGAAAAATCTGGCTGTGCAGACAGAGGAAGAAACTGTAAAGGAAAAACAGCCTATTCCGGTGAAAGATACAGAACCGGTAGAAACAAAAGGCAGGGAAGAGAACGCCGGTGACCTGGATATTCTTCCAGTGACCTGGGCTTCGTCCTATTTGCCAATCAGTCAGATAAAAAATGGAGTGATTCAAACAAAAGATGAAAGGTACATTAAGATCATTGAGATTTTACCTATTAATTTTCTGTTGCGGTCGGCACCTGAGAAAAGAAATATCATCTATTCTTTTGCCTCTTATCTGAAAATTGCACCGCCCAATTTACAGTTCAAGATTTTATCCAAAAAGGCGGATATCAAGGATTACATAGAGAAGATACGAAGAGAAGCAGAACAGGAACCAGATGAACGATGCCGGATCTTACAGGAGGATTATACAAAGCTCCTGACACAGCTGGGAACCAGGGAAGCCATCACACGGCGTTTCTTTCTCATTTTTGAATATCCGTTAAGCGGAACCAAATCTGTAAATGAAAGAGATATGTTTTTATACTTGCAATCGGCGGTACAGACTGCGAAGAAATATCTTGCCATGTGCGGAAATGTGGTCCTGGAGCATAAAAACGAAACCCGGTTTTGTGTGGAAGTGTTTTATCAGCTCTTAAACCGGGATACGTGCCTTAAGACAACGCTGGATGAGCGGATTGAAAAAGTACGGAATCATTATATTCTGGAAAATGGGAAAGAAAGTGTGGCAAAAATTCCGGTGACAGAGCTGATTGCACCAGATTCTTTGAATTTTAAAAGCTATAAATATGTGATTCTGGATGGCATTTATCATGCCTACCTCTATATCCCATCTGGCAGATACCGTTCCAGGGTGCCGGCTGGATGGCTTTCCCTTCTCATTAACGCTGGTGAGGGAATTGATATAGATTTGTTTTTCTTTCGCCAGGATAAAAATAAAAGCATGGAGCGGATCGGGCGGCGGATCCGTTTGAACCGCTCCAAAATAAAAGATACTTTTGATTCCAACAGTGATTTTGACAGTTTAAGTGAATCCATTCAGGCAGGTTATTACCTGAAACGTGGACTCTCTGGAAGCGAAGAATTTTACTATATGAGCACCTTAATTACCGTTACAGGGCATAGTGCGCGGGAAGTTGAATGGCGCTCAAAAGAGATGATAAAGCTGTTAAATTCGCAGGATATCGGGGTGTCCAAGTGTCTATTCGGGGAAGAACAGGGATTTTTGTCCTCTCTTCCCCTGTTGTGCCTGGATAAGAAAATCTATGAAAGATCCAAACGAAATGTTCTAACATCAGGAGCTGCGGCCTGCTATCCATTTACTGCCTATGAAATGTCGGATAAAGATGGTATTTTGATGGGCGTGAATAAGGCAAACAGTTCCCTTGTTCTGGTGGATATTTTCAATACGTCTGTTTATAAAAATGCCAATATGGTTATTTTCGGGACTTCCGGTTCTGGCAAGACCTTCACCATGCAGCTTATGGCACTTCGTATGAGAAGAAAAAATATCCAGGTATTTATTATCGCCCCGGATAAGGGACACGAATTTGCCAGGGCCTGCAATAACATTGGTGGCACATTCATTCAGATTTCGCCAGCATCTTCCAATTGTATCAACGTTATGGAAATCAGGCAGTCTGATAAAGCTACCAGTGAGCTGTTGGATGGATATGTTTCGGAACGTTCAGAACTAGCCGTGAAGATCCAAAGCCTGCATATCTTTTTCAGCCTTCTGGTACCAGATATGACGCATGAGGAAAAGCAGCTTCTTGATGAGGCTATGGTGATCTGTTACCAGGAAAAGGGAATCACCCATGATAACCAGAGTCTGTTTGATCCGACAAAGCCAGGGGGTTATAGAAAAATGCCAATCCTGGGAGATTTACACGAAGTCCTTCTTCGAAAGGAAGAGTGTAAGCGGCTTGCCAATATCTTAAATCGTCTGGTGAACGGTTCCGCAGCCAGCTTTAACCAGCAGACGAATGTGGATCTGAATAATAAATATGTGGTACTTGACATTTCTGAATTATCAGGAGATCTGCTGATTGGAATGTTTGTAGCACTTGATTACGTATGGTCTCGGACGAAGGAAGACCGAACCAGAGAAAAAGCAATCTTCATTGATGAAGCCTGGAAGCTGTTGTCCTCTAATGAACTTGCAGCTGACTATATCCAGGAAATCTACAAAACCATTCGTGCTTATGGTGGAGCTGCAATCAGTGCCTCACAGGATCTTGTTGATTACTATGAGTTGAACGGAGGCAAGATTGGAAGAGGAATCTTAAGCAACGCGAAAACCAAAATCATTTTAAACCTGGAGGTGGCAGAGGCAGAGCTGATACAAAAGGAACTGGATTTATCAGAAGCGGAGTTTAATTCTATTGTTCACTTTGAGAGAGGTTGTGGACTTATTTCAACAAATAGCAATAACCTGGTTGTAGAGTTTAAGGCAAGTCAGTTAGAAAAGGATCTGATCACAACAGACCGGAAGGACCTGCAGAAATTAAAAGGCAAAATTCAAAAGTATGGGGAATCCGCTTATGGGAACACGGAATGACACATAAAGGACGTATAGAAAACGTATTGAATACAGCATTCATGACGTATTCGTGTTTGAAAAAAACAGTAAATGTTATTAATGACGTATAGAAAGACACTTATAAGACGTATTATCACAAAAAATGTGAATGTTGTTATAAATGACGTAAAGAAAACGTCCTTTATGCGTCATAGAGATAATTGAAAAGATTGGCTGGAGGTATTAAAAAATGGAGAATAAACAAAGACCTGTCATTGCTGAAACCAGAGAGCTTGTGCAGAAATACCATGTTTTGGAAAAGGCACAGATTTATGCTTATTTTGCATTAGATGGCAGGGATCATTTTGTTGGAAAAGCATTTAAGGCGTTGGAAAAAGAGCGGCAGGTTTTCATTCATCCAGAACTGGAAGTGGTGGCAGCAAGTGAGGAAGCAATTGCTGCTAAGGATCTGGGAACTATGAAGGCTGTCTGGGTACTGGTTGATGTGATGAAAAAGAAACAAGTGGAAGAACACTTTCCTGCTTCGAAGGAAGAGTATCCGGTACGGATCGTATTCTACGGAGAGGGAGAAATCTTTGATATTTTGTATATTTCAGAGGCGGAAGTTACGGTGGTAAACAATCTGTTTTCGCGGAAAAAAATTGACAGTTGCGGACATATTATTGTAGTCGAAAATCCCGATTATATATCGGCTATTCACATAGCGGATGTGATTGGGTATTGTGTTGTGAAAGAAGGTGGGGAAGTCGAGTATTACCAATATAGTCAAGGCGGATCAGAAGAATAGTACTGAGCCGTTTGGAAAAATTAAGGACCAGCTGGATGAGACTCAGGCTTTAAGCTGGCGGATGGAGCAATATATGGCGGAGTCGCGGAATGTTCTTACTTCGTGTGTCCGTTTAAAATCGGAACTTCAATATGATTATTTCACGGAGTTAGTTCTGGAAGCCGCAAAAACATCTGAAAAATTAACCGATAAGCTTCGAAGGCTTACCTTAGAAGTGACAGTTAACCCAGTTCAATACGAAAACTACAAGGCGGAGCTTGTGACCATTCATGGAATCGAGGTGGAATTTTCTGAGGGAATCCTAAAGGTGGCATTGCCGCTTCTGGTACCCCATAGAAAGGATTTTTACACGGATTTTTTGTACAAACCATTGCATACAGCACTTCAGAACTGGTGCTTAGAACGGATAAAAAAGGCGATGGAAATCCCATCTTTCGAAGAATGCCTTGTCTGTTTTGTGCATGTTTATAATAAAAATCTGCCTTTGGTGGGGCGTGTTCGAGATCACGATAACATTGAGGAGAAACATGTACTGGATATTGTATCCAGTTTCTGCATGAAGTCAGACAGTGGTTTTTATGTGGATACTTTTCATACAACTAGGCTTGGTATGGAGGATGGCACGTTGTTATATGTGATGGATTCAAGCCGATTTCCAGGCTGGCTCCGTGAAAATAGCCAGCCTTTGGATATCGAAAAAGATGCACTTTAAGATTAGAAAAATTCGATATATAGAATAGGCATTTAAGTGCTTGAAAAATAAGGCATTTTGGGATATGAGAATCTAGAAAAGATACCCAAGTATTCAACATATAGGGTACAGATTCTTGTTGATTTTGAGTGGGAGGTAGAAATGAAAAAGGAGGATGTCTTGTTAAGAATGATTGCGGTATCAGGGGAATTGCCAGCAGGCCTGGTAGGAGAGATTGTAGGATCAGAAACTTATGCAGCAGCTCTTATTACCAGGCTGAAAAAGGAAAATTACATCTCTGTGAGAAATGCAGGAGGATATAAGGGATATGTGTTGAGGAGTAAAGGGAAAAGGTATCTTCTGGAGAAGTATGAAGAGGACCTTTCCTTTTTCCTTTCTGGATCTGCACAGACCAATCATGTGAAAAGTGAGCTGGAAAAGAGGCTGCGGCTTCATCGGATGAGCGAGGTATGGGTCTTCTTTTGGAAGATGGGTATTGAGATCTTTCAAAGCCAGAAACCAGATCTGGGAAATGGGTTTGAAAAAAGTGGGAAAAAAGCAGTGTACTATGGCAGTCTGGAATACAAAGAAAGTGCAGAAGCAATCAAGGGGTCCAGAGCCTGTGGGGTACTGATTACCGGGGATACAGCTTACGTTGTATATAATACTATGAATAAAAGAATGAAGTGGGCCAAGAAAATGGAAACTGCAATGCGAACCTGGACAGAGCGCATGCTGTTAATTGGCGGTGGGTTACGACGGGCTGATTCGCTTATCTTGGGAGATAGCATGGAATTCCTTACTGAACTTTTAAATAGTGATAGCGGTGTCAGAAAAAATCTATATCAGGTAGATGATGTGTATGAACGTTATTACTACATCCCAAGGATTTCTATAGCAAGGATTCAGATGGAATTTCTATTGACTTCCTGGAAACGGGAGAAGATGAAAAAGCTGCTGGCAACATTGGTGAAATATCCAAGACGCAAAGAATACGCCATAAGCGAAGGCTTTGATAAGAATATGCAGCCAATCTATTTTTGCCACGAGCTTGATATGCGCCATTTATGCCGCATAAAGCAGGAAATTGGCTGGAAGCAGCAGGGAACAATCATCTGCATGGATTATCAGGCGAATACACTTAGAGAATACTTTGGAAAGGAGGTGAGGGTGCGTGAGCTGAATGCAGATAAAATCATGGAATATCTGACTAAGGGCAGGGACGGAGAATAAGCCCACAGTCTAAGTCAGGAGGTGTCTATGAGTAATCTATTTGACACTGGAAGTGAAACTGTAGACAGGATGTGCCGGTTGCAGTTTACAGGAAATGTGATTCCTTCTACCTGGTATCATACGATCAAAAAAGGAACCGGAAAACCAAATCTGAATGCGATCATCATATTGGCAGATATTGTGTACTGGTACCGGCCTGTGGAAATCCGGGATGAGTCTACGGGGCAATTGTGTGGCTTTAAGAAAAAATTCCAGGCCGATATTTTGCAAAGAAATTATCAGCAGCTGGCCGACCAGTTTGGAATAACCAAGCGTGATGCAGTAAATGCCATAGTAGAGCTGGAAAAGCTAGGGGTAGTAACGAGGGTATTTCGTACTGTCAGCATCAAAGGGCAACTTTACTCCAACGTTATGTTCCTAGATCTTAATGTAGATGTATTGATTCAATTAACCTATCCGGAAACATTGGAAAATGCAGGAACAGGGGTACCAGATACCCCCTATCACTCATTTGAGGGACAGCCCCCACCGAAAAAAGTGACAGGGGTCACGGATATAAGTGAGAGGGTATCCCCGAAAAAAGTGATAGCTGTCTCCGATATGGGGGAGACATATACAAAGAATACATACAAAGATTACAACACAGATTTCTCTATCCCTTCGTATCGGCAGGTAGAGCAACAGGTAAAGCAGCAGATTGCGTATGAAAATTTGATATTGGATCATCCGCATGACGGCAGAGTCGGGGAAATATTGGGATTGATCGTGGATGTGATGACTTCCTCAGCAGAGGTAATCCGGGTGAACCGGGAAGAGAAGCCTGCAAATGTTGTAAAAGCCCAGTTTGCAAAGCTGACGAAAGAGCATGTGGATTTTGTGTTGTTCAGTATGGACTCCAATACTACAAAAGCCAGAAATATCCGGGCGGTACTTCTTACGGCATTATATAATGCGGTAAATACCATGAGCATCTATTACGACAATCTATATCAGTACCATATGGCAGAAGAAATGAGAGGGGATGAGAGGAAAAAGGATGTTTAGAAGATTTGACAAATGGAAATTATTGACTGTTGTTTGCGGGGCGGTATTATTAGCAGGATATCTGGGTGGATTTTTAAAAATCCTTTTTGGTGATGCAGATGTTGACTTAAATCCCATTCACTGTATGGCGGCAGGATGGACCAGCACCGGGGGCAGGATGTGGATTTGGTTCTCGGTTCTGGTACTCTTTTTTCTTACGGCACTTGTGATTTACCGGGGAAGTGAAAACCCATTGCAGGATGAACGAGGTTTTGAGTTGTCCGATCAGGGAACCTATGGAACCGCTGGCTTTATGAAAGAAGAGGAACAGGCGGAGATCTTAAGAGCAGATAAAACAATGGACGGCGTAAACGGAATCATATTTGGTCGGGAGCTTGGAACCGGTAAGGTTCTAAGCCTTCCGGTGGATTCCAGGCTGAACCGGAATATTGCTGTCTGTGGCTCCCAGGGTTCTATGAAATCCAGGGCATTTGCAAGGGTGATGGCATTACAATGCGTACGCCGTGGGGAGAGCATGTATATCACGGATCCAAAGTCTGAACTTTATGAGGATTTATGTGCTTATCTGAAGGAGTCAGGATATGTGGTAAAACAGTTAAATCTGATTCAGCTGACACATTCAGATGCCTGGAACTGTCTGGCGGAAATTGATGAGGGAGAGCTGATCGATGTATTCTGTGATGTTGTCATTCGTAACACCACAGACAAATTTGATCATTTTTACGACAACGTGGAGATGGATTTATTAAAAGCGCTTTGCCTGTATGTGTATGAGGAATATCCATCAGAGAGGCGGACATTTGCAGAGGCCTATAAACTCTTGCTCAATAAAAGTGTCGATATGTTGGATTCCATTTTTGAAAGACTGCCAACGAACCATCCGGCCAAAGGACCATACCAGCTTTTTGCAAAAGCGGAGAAAGTAAAAGGAAATGCGGTTCTTGGCCTTGGAACCAGGTTGCAGATTTTGCAAAATAAGCTGGTGCAGCAGATCACCAGCCACACCGATATTGACCTCTCTCTGCCAGGAAAACAAAAATGTGCGTATTTTTGTATTACTTCGGATCAGGATTCTACATTTGATATGTTGGCAACGCTTTTCACCTCATTTCTAATCATCAAATTGGTTCGTCTGGCTGATCGGACTGAAGAGCGCGTGCTGCCGGTTTCAGTAAGTTTCATCCTTGATGAGTTCCCCAACATCGGCGTGGTTCCTGATTTCAAAAAGAAGCTTGCAACAGCCAGATCCAGACGGATCGGGATGAGTATATTGTTTCAGAATATCCCACAGCTTCAGAACCGTTATCCAGATAACCAGTGGGAGGAAATCCTTGGAGGATGTGATTTCTCAATCTTCCTGGGCTGTAATGATATGACAACTGCGACCTACTACAGTGACCGTACAGGGGAGATTACCGTATCGGTGGCTTCTGTCCGGAAAAATTTCTATACCATCCGGGCAACCGATTATGTACCAGAATATTCAGAATCAAGATCCCTTGGAAAAAGGCAGTTACTTCTTCCTGATGAGGTGCTTCGTTATCCACTAAACCAAGGGATTTTAATTATCCGAGGGCATAACGTGTTGAAATTCCAGAAAATGGACTATACCGAGCATGAAGATGCAAAGAAGCTCCGATTGGAAAAAGTAGTGGAACACATTCCAGACTGGTACAAGGAATGGGAAAAGGAAAAAACACAGGAACCGCCTTTTTCACATCTGGGGCAGGATAATGAGGCATCTATTTCACTTCCACCTAAATCCAGTACGGATGAAGCGTGTGAAGAACCGCTCGCAGTAGATGCAAAGCCCAAAAGAAAACCAGGCAAAAAAACGGAGTCCAGGCAGGGTGTAACAAGAGTAGAAGATTTGTTCGTCAGAAAGGAGGTGGAAGCAGATGACAATTGACCTGTCACAGATCAAAGAGAATTCCATGGTACGGTATGGTTTTAAGATCCTTCTCATGCGGGAATTTGATATCCATATCAAAGAGAATGATTATAACAGGCTCATAGCAGCGGCAGGCTGTATTGAAATATATGATTCCATGGAAGAGTTCTTGGAAAAGAGTGGCTGGAAAAGAGATAACCCGGAACTGGACGAAAAAAGCTATTTATTGGATAACCATATTTGCAGGTATATCCAGGGAAAAGTCTGGTATTTTTCCAGGCTTCGGTACGAGAACCAAGCGTAGGAAAGAAAAGGGAAGAAAAAGTCGAATTGTTTTATAAAGCTATTGATTTTTACAATAAATCGTGCTAACATAAATAATCATAATTTGTTTTTATCTTTTAATATTTAGGTCTATCGACCGAAAAATTCAGGGTTATTTGCAGAAGAGATTGTTCGGATTTTGCAGATGGCTCTGAATTTTTTTGTAAAAAGGGCAGCAAAAAAGGAGACTTCAGAAGGAAGTAAAAGTCTCCTTTTTTGAGGTTCCTATTTGGGGACCAAAGGCCATACTTAAAATAACAAGTTGCAGCTGCGATTAGGGGCGCTGCTAAAAAACACTGTTTTTAAGTAGGAGAAAATAATGAAACAAGTATGAAAAAAACTTTTAAAAAATTTAGCATCTTAATTATAGTTGAAAAATGAAAACAAGTCAATGGACTTTGAATGAAAATTGTTAAAAATGTGAAAATTATAATCAAAAATCAGAAAATTAAAACAAAATACTTTAGGAAATATGGGAATATCCTTTGCGCCAAAAATCTTGACACGGTTTATTAGGCTCTCTATAATGATGGTGTATTTCGTTTTTTGATTTCTAAGAGTAAACTGGGGGAAGGATTTTGACAAAAGAGGCAATTTATCAGTATGTAAAAGAGCAATATGGAACAACACCGGAGCATCTTTGGAAGCGGGATCCTAAGTCAGCGGTGCTTCGGCATAAAAACGGAAAATGGTATGCAGTTTTTATGAATGTAGATAAGAATAAATTAGGAATTCCGGAAGAGGGAAGCGTAGACATTATGAATGTGAAATGCAATCCGGAGTTAAATGGGTTTATTGCACGAACCTATGGGATTAGGCCAGGGTACCACATGAATAAGGAGCATTGGATATCTGTAGTATTGGATGGCTCTGTTGGAGATGGTAAAACACTGGATTTTTTGGATATGAGTTATGATTTAATTGATACGGGAAGAAAATAATTTTTTTAAATACCCTTTAGGAATAGAAATAAACCTAAAGGGTATTTTCCTCTTAAGCGATATACAAGGGAGGATGTATTATTCTTTATCTTAAGAGGGAAGCTTCCTGGTTGCAGTAAATACATCTATATTTTCCACTGGAGGACAGTTTGAAGATGTGCTCACAGTTTGCTTCCGTACTGGTAATGCAGCGGGGATTTTTGCATTTGATTACATTCTTTAACGTTTTTGGCGGAACAGGGTGGTATTTTTTTACCACTTTTCCATCACGGATCACGATCAGCGTGACACCCTCATTTAAGTAACCAAGGACTTCCAGACGCTCAGGCTCTGTAAGCCCCTCTATTTTAATCAGGTCTTTACAGCCGTATTTTTCACTTCTTACAGACTGCAAAAGGGCAACGGACTGTTTCTGGGAGTCCAGTTCCAGAAGCTTGTAAATATCCATTCCTTTTCCAGCCGGGATATGATCGATCACAATTCCGTTTTGGATAGATTCAATCTTTAACATTACAGCACCGTCCTTCCTGTCAGCGGATCCGGGATTTCAAGCAGAGCCATGATCAATGCCATACGGATATATTTTCCGTTCTGCACCTGGTCAAAATAAGCGGCTCTTGGATCCTGGTCCACGTCTGTGGCAATTTCGTCCACCCTTGGGAGAGGATGGAGAACCGGCATATCCGGCTGTGCCAGATTTAATTTTTCCCGGTTTAAAATATAGGTATCCTTTAACCGGACATAATCTTCCTCGTTAAAGAAACGTTCTTTCTGAACTCTTGTCATATAGAGCACGTCCAGCTTGGGAAGGGTTTCCTCCAGGCTGGTGACTTCTTTGTAAAAAGAATGGTTTGGCTTTAAGGTCTCTTCCATCACGTAATCCGGGATCTTAAGTTCCTCCGGGGAGATGAAGTAAAACTCGTTTCCAGGATGACGTACCAGGCTGTTTACCAGGGAATGTACGGTGCGTCCAAATTTCAGATCCCCGCAAAAGCCAACTGTCAGATGATCCAGATGACCTTTCCTCTGACGGATAGTCATAAGGTCAATCAGTGTCTGGGTTGGATGGTTATGACCGCCATCCCCGGCATTAATTACTGGCACTGTGGCATACATGGAGGCACGAAGGGGAGCGCCTTCCTTGGGATGCCGCATTGCAATGATATCTGCATAGCAGCTTACCACCCGGGCGGTATCAGCTACCGTTTCTCCTTTTGTGGCACTGGACTGCTCAGCACCAGCAAAGCCAAGGGCCTTTCCTCCAAGGCTTAGCATGGCAGATTCAAAGGAAAGACGTGTTCTGGTACTTGGCTCGTAAAAAAGAGTAGCAATCTTTTTCCCATCCGCCACATGGCTGTACACTTCCGGATTTTCTGCAATGCGGTCTGCCAGATCCAGAACTTTTGTAGTTTCTTCAAGGGTAAAATCAAGTGGATCGATCAAATGTCTCATAACCAGGCTCCTTTTGTTAAAAACTGATCCCGTCTGGCTCCGACGGAAATAAACTGGATCTCATGGTTCAAAAGCTGCTCCAGGATACGGATGTAGGCTTTGGCATTCTCCGGAAGCTCTTCATACGTCCGGCAGCCGGAAATATCGCATTCCCAGCCCGGGAGCATTTCTACTACAGGGACAAAGCTGTCCAGTTCATCCATAGGGTCAAAATCCATGGTCACAACACCGTCACGTTTGTAGCCTGTGATCACGGGAATCTCTTTCATGGAACTTAAGACATCCATTTTGGTAAGTGCGATCTGATCTGCATTCTGGCATTTTAATCCATAACGGCTGGCTACGGCATCAAACGGTCCCACCCTGCGGGGACGGCCTGTGGCAGCACCATATTCACCGCCCGCTTTTCGAAGCTCTTCTTCCCAGGCATCGGACATTGCCTTTTCTGCTACAAAAGGACCGGCACCAACACAGGTAGAATATGCTTTTAAAACGCCCACCACATGATCCAGGGATTTTCCCGGAATTCCGGCACCGATCGGGCCATAGGCAGAAATGGTAGAGGAACTTGAGGTATAGGGGAAAATACCATAATCAATATCCCTCATGGCGCCAAGCTGGGCTTCCAGCACTACCTTTTTGCCCTCTGACAGTGCCTGTTCCAGAAACTCACCCGTGTCTGCAATATAGGAGCCAAAGAGTTCTGCCTGTTCCTCACACCAGGTGAGAAGAGCAGGGTAAGACATTGGCTCCTGATGATAGCAGCCTGCAAGCTCCAGGTTTTTTGCCTCCAGCATGGTTTTTAATCTGGCTTTTACGGAATCCTCTTTTAAATGAAGCAGATCCCCAAGACGAAGGGTTTTCTTACGGTACTTGTCACTGTAGGCGTAGGCGATTCCACGGCGGGTAGAGCCAAAGGCGCTGCCGGTTTTTGCCAGCCGGTTTTCTTCTAACTCATCCTGTACCTTGTGCCATGGCATGGAGATCGTGGCACGCTTTGAAAGCTTCAGATGATCCGGTGTAACCCGGATTCCTTTTTTCTCTATTTCATGGATTTCCCGGGAAAGATGTTCCAGATCGACTACCATTCCGTCCCCGAGGACACATACCACACCTGGATGTAAGATACCAGATGGGAGAAGATTTAAGACAAATTTACCCTGGTCGGTGACCACTGTGTGACCTGCGTTGTTGCCGCCCTGGTAGCGGACTACCACATCTGCCTGCTCCGCTAAAAGATCGATCACACGGCCTTTTCCTTCATCGCCCCAGTTTATACCGGTTACTGCTGTAAGCATTTGTTCCTCCTTTGAAAACACGTTCCTGTTTCCCTTTTTTATTCGGGTACATAATACGCTTGACGTAGGAATAAGTAAAAACTATAATTGATATAATTGGAATAAATATATGATATGCCAAAAGAAAAGGAAAAATATTATGGACGTAAATTTCGAGTATTACAAGATCTTTTATTATGTGGCAAAATACCACAACTTTACCAAGGCCGCCCAGGCGTTAAACAACAGCCAGCCTAACATCACCCGGGCCATGAACTGTCTGGAACAGCAGCTGAATACCACTTTATTTATCCGTACTAACCGCGGTGTACAGCTTACCCCGGAAGGAGAGCGGCTTTATACCCATGTGCTTGGTGCAATGGAGCAGTTTCAGGCTGCAGAAGAGGAGCTGGCGGACAGCTCCGGGCTTTCCCACGGAAGTATAGCAATTGGCGCCAGCGAAACTGCCTTGAATATTTTCCTGCTTGATAAATTAAAAAATTTCCATATGACTTATCCGGGAATCCGGCTGAAGCTTTATAACCATTCCACCCCGGAAGCCATTGAATCCGTAAAAAGCGGAAAGATCGATTTTGCAGTAGTTTCCACTCCGGCAGAGGTGGATTCCCCATTGAAACAGATCATGCTCATGCCCTTCCAGGAGATTCTGGTTGGTGGTACCACTTTTACAGCGCTTGGAAGCCAGGAGCTTTCCCTTCGGGAGGTAAAGAACTATCCGCTGATTTCTCTTGGACGGGAAACTATGACCTATAAATTTTACAACAGTGTATTTTTATCCCATGGCCTGGATCTTTCCCCGGATACGGAAGCTGCCACTGCGGACCAGATCCTGCCGCTTGTAAAATGCGAGCTTGGCCTTGCCTTTTTGCCCCAGCCAATGGCAGCGCCCTCCCTTCTGAAAAAAGAAATCGTACAGATCCCACTAAAAGACGAAATCCCGGAGCGTCAGATCTGTCTGGTGTATGACAGCCAGCATCCTATGGGCGCTGCGGCAAGGGAATTAAAAAACACAATTGTAGCTGGGCGGGTTTAAAACCAGCGTATGGAGAAAATTTTAGTGAGTTGTAAAAAACTTGGAGGAGGTATTCTATGGATTACATCAAAGAAGCAAAAAAACTTGGGTTTTCAAATGCGGCAATCATGGATACACAAAAACTTGTGTTCAAACCGGAATACCGAAAGTTTTGTGAAGAAAATCAGTGTGGATGTTACAACGTGAATCCCGCCTGTCCACCTGAATGCGGAACAGTAGAATCTATGAAACAAAGGGTATTCGCCTATGAAAAAGCGCTTATTCTCCAGACGATACAAAACAAGGATATGGACTACAAAATGGCGAAGCTTGCGCACAATAAACTCACCGAACAGCTGGCCTCTAAAATAATGGAATCTGGAAATACCGACCTGCTGATCATGTCCGCTGGTCCTTACAGGCACCATTCCTGCATGTCCGCCTACTGTGTTGATGCCCAGGAAATGGCAGATGCGGTGGGAATGATCTGCTGGGGGACCGATGATAAGATACGGTATTTTTCACAAATTTTATTTCATGGAAACTTGTAATGGAAAACACATACAACGGTCAATGATATGGCAGACATAAAAATATGATATGAAAGAGAAACCTTTCATCCTATTGCGGTATGACTATAACAATGCTATAATCCCTCCCGAAAAGAGACAAGTACAGCTCTCATCATGATCCAAACAGAAAAAGAGGCGTTTTAGTATGAAAACAGTTTTACCAAGAGAACAGGCTGTAGAAGATATTTTTTCCAAAATCCTGGCTTCCCCGGAGGCATCAAGAAGACTTCGTGAAGTGTTTTACCAGTATCTGGATGATGAACATATGCTGGTGGATGAGGATCCGGACCACTTTTTGCAGGTACTCTTTCACGCTTACCAGAACGGGGATGTAAGTGCCCTTCTTCTGGAATTGTGCGGAAAAAGTATGTTTGATCTGCTCCGCGAAGCCTATCTGATCCCAAGAAAATTCCATGGAAAGGCAGGAGAGAATCCGGTCCTTCTTACCAATGTGGAAGGGAAGCTTCTTAAAGATGTTGGAAAGATGGTTTCCGCCCATGACTATGGAAAATTTAAGGAAACCTTTGACCGGCATGAATGCGTACCAAGATCCAGACTTTATCTGGCAGATGGATATGACATTGTACGCTCTTACACGGATGGATTGGAAATTAAAGAGGAAAAAGAAGAGTGCCAGCGTGGGATTTTAATCCTCTATGCACTTCCGGATACCTGTAAGCTGGGGCTTACAGAAGCGCAGGCTTATGCGGTTGTATGGAAGACTTTCCAGGAGATCCAGCAGGCAGCACCCCATGCAGTGGTCTTTTACGGACAGGAGACCGGTGTAAAAAAGGAAAATCCTGAGAAACCCTTTGATGAACTTGGCGTTCTGCTTCCCATCCATGAGTTTGAAAAGAAAATGCTCCAGCATATGGAGGAAATTGACGGGATCGTCCTTGCCTGCAGGGAGCGGATGATGGAACTAGCTGGAAATGACAGCCTGAAATTATAAAGGGACTTTTCGGAAGGAAGTGGGCTTATGCAGCCAGAAATGATCAGAAAAAATCACATGGACGTGGAGTGGCATGAATACACCGATGAAAATGGCCAAAATACTCCCGTTATAAATGCAAGCATCACCGAAAAGGCTTCCATTATCGGACGTGTGGGGATCATGTTTTTATCCTGTGGGACTGGAGCCTGGAGGGTCCGAAGCTCCATGAATGCCCTGGCCGAAGCAATGGGAATTACCTGTACCGCAGATATCGGACTGATGTCCATTGAGTACACCTGTTTTGATGGGGAAAATGGCTTTACCCAGTCTTTATGCCTTACCAATACAGGGGTGAATACGTCAAAGCTGAACCGGCTGGAGCATTTTATCCGCAATTTTGAAACAGAGGGAAAAAACATGTCCGGGGAAGAGCTTCACAGCTATCTGGATGAAATTGAAAGGATCCATGGCCTTTATTCCCCGGCTGCCCTGGGACTGGCTGCCGCCATTGCATGCTGTGGATTTACCTTTCTTTTAGGCGGAGGACCAGTAGAGATGTTTTGTGCTTTTATTGGAGCAGGACTTGGAAATTTCCTTCGCTGCAAGCTGACCAAGCATCATTTTACCCTGTTCCTTGGCATTGTTTCCTCTGTCTCCCTGGCATGCTTTGTATATGCAGGATTATTAAAATTAGGGGAAATCCTGTTTGGGATTTCCATTCAGCATGAAGCAGGATATATCTGTGCCATGCTTTTTATCATCCCTGGTTTTCCCTTTATTACCAGCGGAATCGACCTGGCAAAACTGGATATGCGTTCTGGTATGGAACGGCTTACTTATGCACTGATTATTGTTCTGGTAGCCACTATGTCTGCCTGGATCATGGCTATGCTTCTTCACTTACAGCCGGTGGATTTCATAAAGATCCATATGCCTGTTGCAATGTGGATCCTCACACGGCTTATTGCAAGCTTTTTCGGCGTGTTCGGTTTCTCCATCATGTTTAACAGTCCGGTAAGGCTTGCCTGTTCTGCAGCAGTGCTTGGGGCGGTTGCAAATACCCTGCGGCTGGAGCTTGTGGATCTTGCCGCCTTACCTCCGGCAGTGACCGCATTTATCGGAGCTCTGACAGCCGGGCTTCTGGCCTCCCTTCTGAAAAATAAGGTGGGCTACCCAAGGATTTCCGTTACCGTTCCTTCTATTGTGATCATGGTACCGGGGCTTTATTTATACCGTGGATTTTATAATCTTGGAATCATGTCCTTATCTGTGTCTGCCTCCTGGTTTGCAGCTGCACTTCTGATCATTGCAGCGCTTCCGCTTGGACTAATCTTTGCAAGGATTTTAACAGATAAGGCGTTTCGGTATTGTACCTGACAGGTGCAAAAAGCGAGTCACGGAGGGCCAACACCCCTGTTTATGCACCAATCTTAAAAAAAATTACTTTTCCAATCTACAGGGAGGATGCTATAATGGAGGAGACAAAAATAATTCTTTTCTTTTAATAGAGAAGAGTGGAATTTAGAGAAAACAAGAAGTTCTTTATATTGTAAAATGCAGGAGGGTGAAATATGGATTGGGATCTTAAAATAACAGATCTGGAAGGATCTACACCAGAGCACTCTGCTGTAATTGTAAATTTTGTTGCAGCGGTCAGGCACCAGTTAAAAAATAGTACTTGCTATGTATATTCGGATAATGTGCAATACCGTTTCAAAGATAACCAGGGCAATAACAAGATTGTGATTCCGGATGCTTCCATAAACTGCCGTACGAAATCAAGGCGTGGAAACACTTTTACAGATGCGCCACGTTTTGTTATGGAGGTTTTGTCACCATCAACAGAAAATTATGACCGGACAGAGAAAATGCAGCTGTATTGTGAGCAGGAGATTGAAGAGTATTGGATCGTTGACTGGCGTAAAAAAACAGTTGAAATCTATGAACTGGATTATGAGGGGGAGATTCCCAAATACTATCTTTTAAAAACAGTCACAGAAGAAAATAAGGATGAGTTACAACTGCTTCATTTTCCAAAGATAAAGATTACCTTTGACGAATTATTTGAAGAAATTGATTAGTGCTTGTAACCAAGACCGCAATAAATGTGATAGGTGAAATTGCGAAAAAAGGATATTTGATTATAAATAAGAATTGTAAAAGTGATTTGCAAAATAGTGAATCACTTTTTTATTTGAAAATATTTTTTTCAAAAATCCTATTGACACAGAAAAAATCAAATTGCTACATTGGAACTGCAACAGGAAATGGTTTCGAAAATGGAGGGTTTGCGATGAGAAAAGCAAAAAAATGTAACACAGGAAAGAAGAAATTCGTAGTTGTTTGGCTGGCATTGGTAGTTTTGTTCCTTGGAAGCTTTATAAGGCCAGTGGATGTCCAGGCTGCAAAAGTGAAACTGAACAAATCGGCGGTTACCATCTATCGGGGAGCTTCCACGTCGCTGAAAGTATCGGGAAGCAAAAAGAAAGTAAAATGGAGTTCTTCTAAAAAATCCGTTGCATCTGTTTCGGCTTCTGGAAAAGTAACTGGAAAAAAGGGTGGATCAGCATACATCTGTGCAAAAGTGGGAAAACGTACCCTGAAATGTAAAGTGACCGTAAAAGAGCCGAATAAATCCAAACGCCTTAATCTGGCCAAGAAAGAAGCAAAGAAAATCGTAAAAAAATATGTGACTGCGGATCTGAATACGAAGGAGCGGGCCTTTGTGCTATTCAGGTATCTGACTGAGCACTGCTCCTGGCAGTTAAACCAGTCTTCAGAAGCATACCAGAAAAACTATGGCAATGAAGCTTATGCAGCTCTGGTTATGAAGAAAGCTGCCTGCTCCGGATATGCAAAAGCGTATACTCTACTTTGTGAGACAGCGAATGTTCCGGTTCGGCATGTAAATGCCGGCAGCTGGACACACCAGTGGAATGAAATCAAAGCAAATGGAAAGTGGATCAAAGTGGATGCTTACGGTGGAACTTTTGCAGATACAACCGGAATTCGAAGATCCTTAAGAACCTCAGCTGAGGATCAGGAACAGCTGGTATTTCATTTTACGATTGAAAGATGATTTCAGAATGAAAATAGAGAAGCTGGTGCAGAAATGGAATAGGTCTGTAATTGGTATTGACAAATATAGCATAATAAAATTATAATATGTATATAATATTACTATGAAAGCGAGAGGTGATCTTATGAACATTCGTCCATCAGCTGCTATTAGACAAAATTATAATGAGATTGCAGATCTTTGCCGTAAATCTTCAGAGCCTGTTTTTCTGACAAAAAATGGAGAAGGTGATCTTGTGGTGATGGATATTGAATCCTTTAACCGACGGGAGAAAATGTTGAAATTAAGAGAAGAACTGCTTGCTGTTGAAGAGGATCGTCTGGCAGGAAGAACAGGATGCAGTCTTGATGAATTGGACAGTTATCTTGATAATATAATAGAAGAGGGATGAAAATGTCAGAAAGAAGAAAATACAAAGTTATCGTATCGGACCGGGCGAAGCAAATGCTTGGAGTACATATTCGCTTTCTGGCACAGGTAGATAAGGATGCCGCAAGAAATAAGAAAAAAGAATTAATGGAAGCAATGCGTTCATTAGCGTATAGTCCAAATCGTTTTCCTTTTTTGAATGAACCTTATATTCCATGTAATAAATATCACAAAATGTTTGTGAAAAACTGGTATTTGATTTTATATCAAATTGAGGATGATACAGTTTATGTGGATTACATTTTAGACTGTAGAAAAGAGTATAATTGGCTCATCCGTTGAACCAGCAGTTGTACTTATTTGCAACTAAAATGTGACATGATTGCAACATATCTAAAAATGCAGAGATGTATCGCTGGAGGTGAGCATCCCTGCATTTTTTATGGGTACATTGTGATTCAATTGAAATAGTATGAAAGAACTATAAGGGGTATCGGTGGTTCACGGTAATTGCTTGTGTATTAACAAAAGCTTTATACAGATGAATGTAATCACTTAAAAAGGTGCAGGTTAATCAAAAAGATTGTGTTTATTCGCTCTTTTCTGAGCAATTTCATATACTTCTTCGTCTGCTCGGACGCCGATTACAATAATCATCATAGACGATTCGGTACGGCGAAGCTGATATACAACACGCAAACCAGCAGAGCGGAGTTTGATTTTCAGAAGTCCGGCAAGATTAGTACTGCTGTGATTACCAAGCGGTTTTCCATAACCTTGTTCTTCAACAGGCAGTGGATTTTGCTGAACTTTTTTGATGGCCTTCAGAACAAGAATACGCTGACTTCCATCTAGGTCTTTTAAGTCTTTTTCTGCTTCAGGAAGGTATTCTAGTTTCCAATTCATTCAATGTCTACCTCGTCAAAACCGGTAAGATTGTCTTCTGTAATACCAAGACGGCGGTTCATTTCTTCCTCAGAAATTAAAGTGGCAGGATTAAAGTGTGCCATACGTTCAGAAGCAACGGCAAGAAGACGAGCATCATTTACCTCATCCATTAGACGGACGTATTCTTCAGGGGAAATGAGAACACATTCTGCAACGTTGTTTTTCATTACGACTTTAGCACCACTCTGCTTCACATCTTCAAAAATTTTTCCAGCAAGGCCACGGTTAAATTGGCTGATTGGAACCGTATTTTTAATTGCACTCATAACAGATGCCATAATCGTCAACTCCTTTCTTTACTTGTATTATAGCAGATACCTGCAAAATATCAACTAATTAATCAATATATTTACTGACAAATATACGCGAAATGGAATCCTTTAGGTATTGCCTTTCGGGTGATGGTGATTTTATCTCCTAATGATTGAAATATCTTCTAAAAAATAGTGAAATTTAGGAGATAAATAATTACCTGGGAGATTGGTTATAAGAATTTACTGGAATAAAAAATTTATTAGGCTTGAACTTTTGAAGATTTTTGCAGCCAATATTAGCAAGTGTATTTATTTGCAACTAAAATGCGACACGATTGCAACATCCATAATATTGACTTCAGATTCTCTTTATAATAGAATGGTACTCGTAAAAAGAAGGCACGAAAAAGCAGTTTGTTTATGCAGGCTGCTTTTTTTGTGCCTTCTTGTCGTATAAATAATAGGAGGGCAACACATGGCGAACACAAAAAAAGCAATTGAAGAAGTAACGGAAAAAGAAATTCCACGCGCAGCCTATGAAGGTGTCTTAACAATCGACGTTGACGCACAGGTGGAGAGCGCACAGGAGCAGGAGGATACCAGATGGCACCAGCTACTTAATGCACACCGTACCAGAAAGGTACTCACAGGCCAGCTTGGTGGTATTGAGAAGCTGGAAAGCGGCTGGATGGTTGCAGTAACTTATTACAACGGTTTTCGTATTATCATCCCGATGAATGAAATGATGATTAACTTAAGCGGAGACGGCCGGGAGAACGCAGACACCTTAAACCGCCAGGTTCGTATTGCCAACAACATGCTTGGCTGTGACATTGATTTCATTATCAAGGATCTGGATACCAAAAGCCGGAGTGTGGTAGCCTCACGAAAGGATGCCATGCTGAAAAAGCGTCAGACTTTCTACATTGGAGAAGAAGGGGAGAAGCCGCTCCTGTATCCCGGAAGAATCGCAGAAGCCAGGGTGATCGCAGTAGCACCAAAAGCAGTACGCCTGGAGGTGTTTGGTGTGGAAGTATCCGTCCGGGCGCGTGATATGGCCTGGGAGTGGATGCTGGATGCCAGTGAAAAATTCCAGGTTGGTGACCTTGTCCAGGTTATGGTTAATAAAGTAGATGGTCAGGAACCAGAACAGATTAGCGTGGAAGTGGATGCCAAAACCCCGACGGCCAATCTCAATAAAGATAATCTTCGGAAATGCCACCGTCAGGGCAAGTACACAGGTGTGATCACAGAAGTTTATAAAGGCACGTATTTTATGAGGCTTGATATCGGGGTGAATGCCGTGGCACATTCGTGCAACATGCCAACCCTTCCGGGAAAGGGAGATAAAATCGGAATTGTAGTGACCAGAATTAACGATAATTACGAAGTCGCAGAAGGGATTATCACAAGGCTGATTAAAAGATATAAATAAAAATTAAAACTAACGAAAATCCTATTGACACAGAAAATGCGATTTTTTTAAAATCGGGACAAACAGGAAAGGAGACGAATGAAATGGCAAAAATGAAGAAAAAACAGCAGAATGAAAAACTGTATTGTCCCTACTGTGGCGGGCTGGCGGTGCTGCGTCCAGCAGAGTATGTTTATGGTGAGCGTAATTTAAATCCTGATAACTATTTGTATGTTTGCAGTGGTTACCCATCCTGTGATTCTTATATTGGAGTCCATAAAAAGAGTATGCGGCCTATGGGAACTCTGGCAAATGGGGATCTTCGCCATAAACGGATTGAAGCACACCGGGCGTTAAATAAGGTGGTACAGGCTGGCATCATGACCAAACATGGTGCTTATATCTGGCTGCAGAACCGCCTGTGCCTGCGGGAAAAGGACATGCACATTGGAATGTTCTCCGAGTACCGGTGTGAGGAAACTATCCGGGAGTGTAATATACTTATGGAACAATATGCAAAAACGAACCGAAGTTCTTCCTGCGAGAAGAAAATAATGGCAGCATGAGAAATGGAAAAAATATCCTGCGTATGCAGGCGGATGAGGAAGATGTCTACCACCTGATGGATCTAAGGGAACGGTATTTTGTACTGATCGGAGCAAGCTCCCTTATAGAGGGAATCGCGGCTTATTTTCTGTTTTTCCAGATCCGATGCTGGGATCTCATATATCTGTGTGCGGCACTTTTCCTTGGGATTTTTCTTCTTCTAAGGCAGTCAAACAAAATCAGTAAAAGAATCATGGAAGCGGAAGTCTGTTACATGGAGCTGGATGAATTCAGCCTGGCAGTCTGCCAGCCGGAAAAAAACGGGCATTATGAGTGCTGCCGGATCTTTTATGAGGAGATTGATAGAATCGTAGAAGGCAGTCGCAGAGGAATCCCGGAATTTTACATTGTGTTGGACGAAAACGAAAACCGGGAGAGCTTTTTCCTTCTGGACGAGGAAGAGCAGGACCGGACGATCTTCCTTGTCCGCTCGTTTGGATTTAATCATCAGAGGTTTACGGAGTTTTATAGGAAGCTCCGCTGGAATGTTCCTGGAAAAACCAGAATCATTGGAACGAAGAACCAGGAGGTATGGAACCTTCGAAAACCAAATATCGAAGTCTGCATTGTGGCAGGAATGATTGCCTGTTATGTGATTCCGAAACTCCTGGAAGTTATGAAGCTACACTAGGAGGAACTGGATTATGAAATGGTACACAGCCATTGGATGCAAAATGGAAGATGATGAGGGCAGGCTTCTGGTAAAGATTGGCGGTCAGGAAAAGGTGCTCACAGAGATGGAAGCTATGCTGTGGGCGGCCCTTACCTGGAGCCTCTGTGCGGAAAATAAAATTTATTCCCAGATGTACCGTGTCTTATGTATTACATTTGGGGAAGCACATGCAACTGAGTGGGCGGATGAAGAGGATTTTTTGTTTTGCTTAAGGCGCCTGAAAAAACGTGGTCTGGTAGCGGAGTGTGATGGCGAGAGTAAGGAGGAAGCCTTGTGGCTCCTTCTTAGTAAATCTGTGATATCGCCTGTCACGGATTCGTTTTCAGAGCGGTTAGGCGCATTTGCAGACGATCTGGCACTTGGAAAAGGACTGAAAATCGCATTGCGGGCTTTTAAAAGGCCCGTGTTTACCTATGAAGAGCGAATGGTTCTACAGCAGCTTGCAGGTGGTGGCTATATTCCTTATCATCTGGCAGAGTTAACCAGACAGGCGGGTGCCGTTCCCCTGTCTGTGGAAGAACGAAAGATCGTTCAGAAACAGGTCTTGCAGGAATTCATGCAGATCCTGGTTTCCCTATTTAAGAAGAAACAGTTTGTAATCAGCTGCATCCAAGAAGGAGGTCTCCTTGAAGAAAAAGAAGAAATGGAAAACATGGCTGTCTGAGCAGTACCTAAAATACAGAGAACATTATACCGGGATACCGGGCTTTTTTAAAAAGAGAATTGTGAATACCTTACTGTTATCGTTTCTCTTATTGTATGGAGGCTGTGCCCTTGGTCTGGCGCAAAAATCAGCTGGATTTGTGGGATGGACAGTTTTTTTGGCAGTCTGTGGAATTGGGTATGCGGGGTATATTTATTACCTGGCAGTTACAAAATCCTATGAGGTGGTGGAAGGAACTGTGACAGAGATCCATGCGGAACTTCTTTTTGATGGTTTTAAGAGGGTTCTGGTGCAAGGGGATGATGGGATTACCACAGAGCTGCTGTTAAATAAAGAGACAGTTGTCATGTATGGAAAAGACTACCGCTTTTATTTTAACCAGAATGCACATGCATTCTCAGGAATTCGAAGGTTGGATGCAGCTTTTGATTTTGGAAATTTTTTTGGAGTGGAGGAAGTAAAAGAGTAATCCGGGGCAGGGAGTACCAGGCATGGTTCGAGTCCATGCCGCCCTGTTTCCATGTAAACGCATGGAAAATATGTATAAAGGAGAGCTATGCAATATGGCGGAAACAAAATGTGGAACCGTGAAATGGTTCAGCGCAAAAAAAGGTTACGGATTTGTAACCGGGGAGGATGGCGAGGATTACTTCGCACATTTCTCCCAGATCAAGATGGAAGGCTTTAAAATGCTTTCCGGCAAGCAGCCTGTACAGTTTGAAGTTGGAACGGACGAAAATGGAAGGGCACTTGCAATGAATATCCTTCCCCTTTCGGTAGAGGAAGAGGCATAAAAGAAAACAAATTTTGAAACACAAAACACAAAATATATAAAAAATGTGTTTGACAGCCACAACATGTTGTGGTAACCTTTAAATGAAATCATATTTTATCAGTCATCTATGGCTGATCTTATATTTTAGATCCGGACATTCCGGATGAATCTCTTTTGGGCGGTTCGCCCTAAACTCAGCAAATAAGTTAGAACATTGGAAGATACGAAAAGATAGGAATTCTTTTGGTGTCTTTTTTTGTTGCAAAATGAAGAAAAGGAGGAAGCAGAATGAGAAAAATCAAAGAGACCGTACTGGTCAAAATGGAAAAAAGGAATGCCAGATAACAGAAAAAGAAAGAAGAGGAGAACATTTTATGCAGGAAGTAAATTGGGATGCTGTAAATTTGTTAGAACTGGGAATGCTGCTTGATATGGCAAAAGATGGATATGAATTCCAGATTGCGGATGGAAGAATTAAGTCCATTGAAGTAAAGCTCCTGTCCTGAATGCAAAAGGAGGGGCTATGTACTATAAGGATGATTTTAATGTAACGTTTGAAGAGGAATCCGCTTTTTACAAGTATCTGGATGATGTGGAAAAACGGGCCGAATGGTTCCGGGCACAAAGCAAGGATCTGACAGTGGAAGCGGTTACGAAGGACAGTACCTGCACCCCGATTGGGAATATCAATCTGGAATATTTAAAAGAGGATACCATAAATAATTCCGGGCTGCTGATTAAAACCCCAGACCGCAGCTGTTTTCTTGGCATATCTGCCATCAAAAGCTTAAAAGGCAGGGCCAGGATAGACGGAAAGGCGCTTGCAGAATTAGACAAAGAAACACTTGCCTATATCCTGAACAAATGTCTGAAGGTCTCCAGGGGAAAATCCCTGCTCCGCTTTTGTGAAGGCAAGGTGCGGGCAGTCCTGTCTGGCGACGAAAAAGACTATTCTATCTTGTCCATGCCAGAGGTCTATGAAATTGCAGGGGCTTATATCTACAGCGATTTTGAATACGCGTCTTTTAAATCCGGATGTGCGGACCACAATCTGGTAAATGCGACCTGGGAGCTAAGAGACCGGCGACTGACCGAAGCCTACAAGGAACTGCTGGAACGCTATGGGAAGACTTTTAACGGAGAGCTGTATGCTTCGGTCCGGATCACCACCTCCGATGTGGGAAGTTCAGGAGCCAATATCTTCTATACGGTGTCCGTTCAGAACCAATATATTGTATTGGGAGAAAACTTGAAAGTGCGTCACAAAAACTGCAAGGGTACCGAAGACTTCAACCAGAACATGGCTTCTATTTTTGAATACTATAAGGAAGCCCTGCAGGAAGTCCTGCGGCTTAGTGAAATCTGGGTGAACCATCCTGCCAATGCCATGATCGGCGTTATGAAGCAGGCTGGTTTTTCCAAAAAGCTGATTGCAGAAACGGTAGAGCGTTTTCGGGCGGCAGCAGGGGATGTCCCCTGTAGTGCCTACGAAATCTATTGCGGGATCTGTGATGTGATTTCCATTGCAAGGCAGCAGGAAACGAATGCGAGAGGACTACTTCTTTTGGAGGAAAAAGTGGCAGCCTGTGTAAGCAAACGCTGGCATGAGCTTGATATGCCAGGTGAAATTAAATATTAAATAATGACAAAGGCAGGAACCCCTGTCTTTTTGTATGAAGGAGGAACATATGCAGTATCCGGACTGGGTTATGGAAGCAAAAAAATCCAGGGAATTACTTTCGTGGATACAGGATCCGGTACACAGTATTAAAAAGTTTCATAGCCAGCTATTCATAAAGTGCCAGGAAGAAAACTGCATGTTATTTTATGCAGCTTCTCCTTGGAGGGATTGTTTACAGCTTCGGAAACCAAAGCTTTGCAGCATACTTTATCTGCCGGATTATTCTTTGTATGAGGCAGATTCTGTATTCTATCAGGCGGTCGGGATACCTGCCGATTTTCTTTTTCCGACGAAAGAAAGTCTGAAGAAAGAGGTGGAAATGAAGGTTACCCATTTGGTGAAAAACATGATGGATACAAACTGGGATCAGCTTTTGCTTAAGTACCAGCACCAGAAGGGCAGCCTTGTTCCAAATATAAACCGGATACAGGTAGAGGAAACTTCCAAGAGATTCCTGGAGGCTGGAATAAAGCCTGAGGAGCTGTTTTACAGTCCAAGCTTTACCTTTGAAAAAGCGCAGATGGAATATACGGATGTGATGTTTCTTTACACCTTGAACCATGCGAAGAAGGCTGTAAAAATGATCGCAGATAAGTGGCTTTCGGAATCTTTTTGGGAGATTTCGCAAAAAAGAATCTACATTGGCTGTGTGCGGGAAGAAATGAAAGAGCTGCAAAAAGGTGCAGCATAAAATAAGGAGGAACTGAATTTATGGGTAAATATGCGTATCTGAACCTGACTCAGAAAATGATTAAAATAAGAAAGATGGTGCCAAAGCTGTTAAGAAAACGTTACAGCGAAGAGGTGCCCTATGATTTTGTGAGATTGGATGATGTCTATGAATACCTCACCCCTGCCTTAAATAAATACGGCGTGGATTTTGAGGTCCTTGGTGAAGCATCCACGCAGCTGGATGCTTCTGGAAATCCAGCCTATCTGACACCGTTTGGCAATATGTGGCGTTATGAAGCGGATTTAAAGCTTTGCTGGACAAATGCAGATCATCCTGAAGAAAAAAATTACAGTGATATTCATGTAGTCGGAACCAATGAGGTTCCGGACAAAGCCAAAGGTGCAGCCTGGAGCTACGGACTGAAGTATTATTTATTAAATAAATTCAACATCGTCCAGGCGACCACCGAGGATCCGGATATGCGAGGCCCAGCTCCGGACGGCGATAAAACAAAAAAGAAAGAGGAAAAGAGTGAGGAACCAAAGAAACCTGTAAAAAAACAGGACCAAAATGCGGTGCAGACAGAGCCAAAGAAGAAGGAAGCCAAAGAAGAGTCTGAAAATCCCCCGAAATCTGACTCTGCTTTCGCTTCTACAAAAGAAACCGGGCAGTCTTTGAAGCAAAAAGAAACTACCTTGAAGACCGTTCGTAATGGAAACAGCAGAAGCAGCAAAAAGGCTGTTACGGTTTCGGATGATTCTTTTGATCTTGAAATCAGTCCTGACGAGATCCGGGATGCACGCAAAGAGGAGGATGAAAATCTGCCTGGCCAGATGCAGTTTGGCATGGAAGAAAAAGATATGGAAGAGAGTTTCCTGGAGGAAAACGAGTCTGAAGAAGAAAAGCTTGGTACAAATGAGGAACCCTTAGAGGAAACAGTAGATGAGATGCCGGACGAAGCGTTCGAAGATACAGAGCGTTTTGAAGCAGAAGAGGAAGAAATTTCTGGTGAAACCGAGGAAGAAGAGTTTCATTTTGTCCGTGCAGAAGACGAAAACCCCTTTGCAGATGATGAGGAAGAGGGAACAGACGAAGAATCCAGTATGGAATCAGAGGAAGACAAGCTGGAACGTGCCAGAAAGGTAATGTGTAACTTTGGCCTTTTTAGCGGAAAGACGCTGGGTGAGATGATGGAAACCCCAAAAGGGGCAGACACGGTCAGATGGATGGCAACCGGTTATTACGGCAGCAACGTGGAAATGGTAAATGCTGCGAAGATGATTGTGGCACATGAAAAACAGAACAGACTTGCAGCGTAAACGTATTGTGGCTCCGGGAGAATGGAGCCACATTTTTTAGGAGGGATTATGTACGAACATCCATTTACCATAAAAGAAGTGGCGTGGTTACTGTCCATCCGGTGCCTGGATGGAGGATCGGATCAGGAGTTTCCGGTGGAATGTCCCTATTGTGGCGATACCAGAGGAAAATGCAGCTTTTGCATCAGTAAAAATGGGGAGATCAAAAACGTTTTTCATTGTTTCCACTGCGGGCAGGGCGGAAATATGCTTACCCTGTATGCGGACATTATGGGGCTTTATGGAGAAGATCGGTGTAAGGTGGCCTATCAGGATATTGTAAACCGCCTGGAAACTGGCAGTCAGGGAGCTGGAAACAAACCCAAAAAGATAACCAGCCGCTATAAAGGAAAACCATCTGTCCCCAAACGATCCCCGGAGTATGTTGATTTTGTGTACCGTCAGATGATTGCCCTTATGCAGCTTCAGGATCTGCATAAAGCTGACTTTAAAAGACGCGGTGCTACGGATTTTGAAATCAAGGAACTGGAGAAAAAAGGATATAAAAGCGTGGAACCTAAAAATGCAAGGCTCCTTGCCAAAAAACTGGAAGAAAAAGGAATCCGGCTGGATGGAATTCCAGGCTTTTACCGGAACCGGGATGGCAAGTGGGAAGCCTCTTTTTATGAAGGAAACAAAGGCTACCTGTGCCCTGTGTATTCCCTGAATCAAAAAATAAAAGGGTTTCAGATCCGGGTTGACCATCCGGTGAACAAAAGAAAATACATCTGGTTTACCAGCAGCGGATTTGAGGGTGGAACTTCAAGCGGCAGTCCGGCCGGGATATCCGGTTATATCAGCCCGGTTCAGAAGAACATCCGGGTGACAGAAGGAATTTTAAAGGCTGAACTTGCCAGCATGAGAAGTGGATATCCCTATATTGGAATCCCCGGTGTGGGAAATTACAAAAGCCTGCAGCTGGTGTTGATGGAATTAAAAAGCAGGGGCTTACAAACCGTGTATGAGTGTATGGACATGGATAAGATGATGAATCTTACCTGTCGTTGTGACTGCAAGGAAAAGTGTATCTGGTGTGAGAAGCCGGAACGACTCTTAAAAAAACAGGAGTGTTCCCATAAGCGAAGAAAGCGGGATACCATCCGTAAAGGCTGTCTGAAGCTATATGAGATGTGTGAAACAATGAACCTAAACTGTATGAGAATCAGCTGGGATACAGATGAAAAAGGCTTGTGGCTTGGAAATTATAAAGGTGTGGATGACTGGCTTTATAGGAAACCACCACAGGAAAAAGAGCGGTTTTCCTGATTTAATCAGATAAAAAAGGGTCTGAAAATATTCAGATCCTTTTTTATCTGGCTAAATAAGCCAGAGGAAAGGAGAAACACAGATGGGAATTCGAGACAGACCATACCTCATAAGTACCAGGGACAGACCATTACCAAGCAGGAGAGGAGAAAAACATTGGGTAAATTTAAGAGAAAAAGATGGCTTGCGGGTGCAATGGCTTTTGTGCTGTGCTGCAGCAGCCTCACTTCGACAGGTACTTTTGCAGTATCCGCAGAGGCAGAGGAAGAGGTGGCGCAGGAAGCCGTATCCGAACAGATGGTAGAAAAATCAGAGGAAGAGTTGATTGCGGAAACGACCTCCGATCCTTCCCTTGCCCTTGAAATCGAGCAGGGAGCAGCCTTTGATGTCCAGAAAGATTTTACCGGACTGGGATTAAAGGACGGGGATAAAGCGGAGCTGAAAAAAGCAGCTATGGAGGACGGAACCAATTTTGATCCGGCAAGACCAGGAACCTATAAATGTGTCTACCGGATTACGCCAAAAGAGGGGGATTCTTATCTGGTTGCCAGGACCATCACAGTAACGGAAAAAGAGCCGGAGACTCAGGCAGCAGGAGATTCTGGTACAGAAGAGTCAGGGGACAGCGAGGATCCCGATCCTTTGCCAGAACAGCCGGTCGTGGTCGGGGAAGCTCGTTCGGAAGAGGAAAGCCAGGAGTCTGATCTGACAGAGGTACCAGAAGAAGGAGAAATTTCCGATGAAACTGTGAACCCAAGTGAGAATCCAGATAGTAACACTACAGAGTCCGAAGAGACTATATCCGAAGACGATGGCTTTGCCTCTGACATTTTACCAGAAGAGGAGTTTGATTCGGAACTGGAGCGTGCCGAGGAAGAGGTTACCGTAGATCCGGAAACTGGCCTGACGCTTGGCGAAGTGTTAGAGCAGGCAGAGGAACAGGAAATTGATTTTTTAAGCCTGGAAGAGGGCGAAACGGTTTCTTTTATTGCTACCTATGCCAGCACCAGAACCGATGTGGATGTGACAAGGGGAACCTGCTATTACTACAGTGATTATGGGCTTGGCAGTTATCTGACCTATAAATATACGGTCAAATTTGACAATGTCAGTGCAACCGCTTATTGTATTCAGCCCTCGAAAAACAGCCCTGGGGATGGTGTGTATAAGATTACCAAACTTGGGGATGGTAAAAAGCTTGCAAAAGTGTGCTACTACGGAACCAAAGCTTCTGGTGTAAATGGCTTTTTCAAACAGGAGCATCCGGATTTTTCCGCAGGAAAACAGTTTGTCATTACCCATCTTGCGGTTTCTTATGCAAGCGGAGGTGACGATGCTTTTTCCGGGGCAAACTCTACCGGACAGGCTCTTGCCATGGAACTTTATGAATATTGTATGGCACAGCCGGATATCCCAGATGTTGCCATGGAGTTTTCCAATGACAACGTAACTGCTTATATAGATGGAAATGAGCAGCGTACCGAAGAAATCAAGTTTAAAGCGGATTCCTTACAGAACATTACCATGAAGCTTCCATCTGGCGTGGTTTTCCATAACGTGGATACAGGAGAAGCAAGTGCTGCCGGAGTCAGTATAAAATTATATGGTGGAACAACGTTTTATTTATCCGCACCCTTGAATCAGGCCACAGCCGTTGCAGGTTCCTGGAAATCCACTATGAAGGGTTATATTACGAAGGATTTTTCCGCATATAAAGTAACCACAGGTACTGAAACCCAGAACCTGGCCCTGGTATTCGGCGAGGGTGTGGACGATGAGAAATACGTTGATTTTTCCGTTACCTGGCTTCAGCAGGCAACTATTGAAATCATAAAAAAAGACAGAGGTTCCAATGCCCTTTTAGCTGGCGCGGTTTATGGCGTGTATGGTGATGAAGCCTGCCAGAACCTGATTGTGGAAATGCCTCCGACAGATGAAAACGGTGTTTCTTCTGTTACCATTGATAAAACCCAGGATGTGGTTTATTTAAAAGAAATCACAAGCCCTGTCGGCTATCTTGTGGATGCCACTGCCCATGATGTGACCCTTGTCATGGGAAGCAAAGTTACCAAGGAACTGCTGGACGATGAAAAAAAGGCTTCTCTTACCGTTTATAAAGAGGGTGAAGTTTTAACCGGTGCAGATGTAACGGATGAAAAGGTAACCTTCCGTTATGAAACAAGAAGGCAAAAAGGTGCGGTATATAATGTCTATGCAGGAGCAGACATTGTGGCTGCAGATGGAACTACCATTTATCAGAATGGTGCCCTTGTAAAAGAAGGTCTGACAACCGGTGAAGACGGAAGTGCAACCCTTGATAACTTAAACATAGGAACCTACGTGGTAACCGAAACACAGGCACCGGATAAGCTGGTCTGCACAGGCGAATCCAAAACCGTAACCTTGTCAGCTGCCGGTGAAAACGAAGAAGTATCTTTTAGCACGGTTACCTTTACCAACGACAGACAAAAAGCCTCCGTATCTTTGGTAAAACAGGATGGGGAAACCAGACAGCCGCTTGCAGGTGCTGTTTTTGGAATGTATGCAGGGAATGATATTGTATCTGCAGACGGGAATGTGATCGTCAGAAAAGACACCCTGATTGAAAAGGTGGCTACTGGTACGGATGGAAAAGCAGGCTATACCGCAGACCTTCCGGTTAACAATTCCTACTATATCAAAGAACTTCAGGCACCCCAGATGTACGTGTTAAATACTTCTGATGTTTATTCCTTTGCATTTAATTATGCAGGGGATAAAGAGAAAAAAGTAGAATTTACACATACTTTTACAGATGAGCGCGTCCGTGTGAATATCCATCTTACAAAGGAAGACAGTGAGACGGGAAAGAACGCACAGGGAGATGCAACTTTAGAAGGTGCTGTTTATGGCCTATATGCAAGGGAAGCAATTGGTTACCCAGATGGCAGCAGCGGGGTTCTTTATCCAAAAGACGCCCAGGTTGCGACACTTACCACCGACAAAGCTGGAAATGCAAGTGTATCCGGTCTCTATCTTGGAAAATACTATGTAAAAGAGATTACTCCGCCTGCAGGTTATGTCCTGGATGAAGAAGAGCATGATGTGGAAGGCAGCTATGAAGGTGACCAGGTGAAAGAAATCGAGTGTACCATTACAGTTGCCGAGAATGTAAAAAAACAGCCGTTCCAGTTGATTAAGGCTGCAAATAACGGAAAAACAGATGCGGATCTGTTAAAGGGTGCCGGATTTTCGGCCTATCTGGTGAGCAACCTAAATACAAAAGAGGATGGCTCCTATGATTTTGAAAATGCAGTTCCGGTCGTATTAACTGAAGATGGAAAGACGGAAATCTTTACGGATGAAAAAGGTTATGCCTGCACCATTCCCCTTCCCTATGGAACTTATATCGTAAGGGAAACCACTACCCCTCATAATTTCAAACCTGTTGATGATTTTACGGTTGTGATCAGCGAGAACAAGTCAGAACCCCAGGTTTGGAGAGTGTTATTGGACGATGAATTTTCTGCAAAACTAAAAATCATTAAACAGGATGATGAAACCAAGAAGCCGGTCCTGGTTGCAAACACCGAGTTTAAGATTTACGACCTGGATGAAGGAAAATATGTGGAGCAGACGACCACCTATCCAAGTACCGTTACCCATAAATCTTATTTTACTGATGAAAACGGTTATCTGATCCTGCCAAGTGCCTTAAAATGTGGAAACTACCGCATTGAGGAAGTAACAGCACCGGATGGTTACATCCAGAATACCAATTATGTAGAAATCAAGGTGGACAGCAACACTGCTTACCAGATGGATTCTACAACTGGGGATGCAATCATTACGGTTGTCTATGAGAACCATCCGGCAAAAGGAAAGCTGGTAATCCACAAAACCGGTGAAACCTTAAAATCGTTCAAAAAAGATTTTACCTACGAGGAAACTTCCCTTTCTGGTGCAGAGTTTGTCATCTACGCTGCTGAGGATATTTATACCCCGGATCATCAGGTGGATGAAGCGGGCAACCGCACTGTCATTTATCCAAAAGATACCCTGATCCAGAAGGTTACCACAGATGAAAAGGGAGAGGCCATCCTAAATGATCTGCCCCTTGGCACCTACCGTGTTGTAGAAACCAAAGCACCAACCGGGTTTGTCATTAATTCGGACAGTCAGGAAATCACCTTCCTGTATAAAGACCAGAATACTTCTGTTGTGGAAGAAACCATGGAATTTTCCAATAAGCGCCAGAAGGTAGAACTTAAAGTGGTGAAAGAGGATGTCGAAACTGGTAAAAAGTTGGAAGGTGCCGAATTTGGAATTTATAACAATAATGACATTTATTCCGGCGATAAGGTAATTGTAAAGGCAGATACCCTGCTTCAGAAGGTAAAGAGTGACAAAAATGGACTGGCACAGATTACCCTGGACCTGCCGCTTGGCAAGTATTATGTGAAAGAGCTTCAGGCACCGGATGGCTATGTTTCCTCGGATGAAATCCTGGAATTTGATGCCAGCTACCAGGGACAGGATGTAAAAGTAATCAAATTAAAAGCCACCAAGAAAAACCAGCCAACCACCGTGGAAATCACAAAGGCAGATCTGACTACCGGCGTGGAACTGGACGGTGCATCCTTAATTATCCTGAATAAAAAGGGCGAAGTGGTCGATTCCTGGATTTCAGAGAAAGACAAGCCGCATGTGATTAAAGGTTTAAAGGTTGGGGAGGCCTATACTCTCCGGGAACAGATCGCGCCGTATGGCTATTTACGCACAACAGATATCACCTTTAAGATTTCCGATACCGCTGAGGTACAGAAGGTAAAGATGGAAGATGATGTGCCGATTGCCCGCCTTCTGGTAAATAAAAAAGGTGAGTTTTTAGATGATGTAACTTTGCTTGACAATGCAAAAGGTATGGTGGAACATTTCTTTAGCTATGTAACTGGAAGCCTGATGGATGTTTCCTTTAATGTGTACGCAGCTGAGGACATAAAGGCAGCAGATGGTGTCAGTGAAAACTACTATACAAAAGATCAGCTGATCGGTACCATTACAACCGACGGAACGGGTATTGCAGAGCTTGACAATCTGCCTCTTGGTAAATATTACATAATTGAAAAAGAAACCTCCTATGGATATGTATTAGATGATGAGCCAAGATACGTGGACCTTACCTACCGTGACCAGGACACTCCGGTTGTAACCTATAGTGCAGACTGGCAGAACCGTCGCCAGAAGGTGCAGGTTAATGTTCTGAAAAAAGAAAAAGACAGCGACAAGGTTCTTTCCGGAGCCATTTTTGGACTGTTTGCAGCGAAAGACATTACATCTGCAAGCGGTAAAGTCCTGATTGAGAAGGATACCATCATTGAGTTGAAGACCACAGATGAAAGCGGATGGATCCACTTTATTGCAGATCTTCCGATCCGTGCCAAGTATTACCTGAAAGAAATCTATGCACCAGACGGATATGTGCGTGCGACCGAAACCCAGGAATTTACTTTTGAGTATCAGGGTGATAAAACCACCCAGGCTGTTTATGAATTTACCTTTGAGGATGTGCAGACTTCTGTAGAGCTTTCCAAGGCAGACTTAACAGATGGAAAAGAGCTTCCAGGCGCTTCCTTACAGGTATTAGATTCCACTGGAACTGTTGTGGAAGAGTGGATTTCTACGGAAGAACCTCATATGATACGCGGCCTGTTAGTAGGGGAAACCTACATCCTGGTGGAAACCAAACCAGCAGACGGCTATACCACTGCAGAGAGCATTGAGTTTAAAGTGGAAGATACAGCCGAAGTTCAGAAGCACCAGATGCTGGATGATGTGACAAAAGTAGAAATCAGTAAGACAGACATGACAGATTCCAAGGAAGTCCCAGGTGCGAAGCTGACTATCCTGGATAAAGATGGAAAAGTAGTAGAAAGCTGGGTATCTGATAAAGATCCGCATATGGTGGAGAAACTTCCGGTTGGAACATATACCCTTCGGGAAGAACAGGCACCGGATGGGTACCTGATTGCAGAAGAGGTATCTTTTGAGGTCAAAGATACTGGGGAAATCCAGAAGGCGGAAATGAAAGATGCCCGCCCGGTTGGAAAACTGGTTCTTAAGAAAACCGATGCAGAAGATGGCTCCCCTCTTGCCGGAGCAGAGTTTGAGCTTCGGATCAAGAAATCCGGAAAAGCTGTGGCAACCCTTGTCACAGATGAAGATGGCGTTGCCACAAGCGGAGACATTCCAATCGCGACCTATAAAGATGGAAAGATGAAAAAAGAAATCGAGTACATCCTGGTGGAAACCAAAGCACCGGAAGGTTATGTAAGAAGTGAGAAAGAGGAAAACGTTGTATTTGAGTACAAAGATGATAAGACAAAAGAAATTGAGATCACAAAAGAGCTTACCAATGAGCGGATCCCGACTGGCGGTTATGTAAAATCTCCGAAAACAGGAGATGACACTAACATCTGGCTGCCAATCCTTCTTCTCGTTTTATCAGTGGGCGGAATTGCCGGAATCTTCTGGTATACCAAAAAGAAAAACCACGAGGAATAAGAAATCTGGACTGTCACTTCGGTGGCGGTCCTTTTTTCGTGTAAAAAATTGGAAATGGAGGGAATTATGAAGCAGGTAAAAGAAATGGGAATCGTGGCTGTGTGCCTGATGCTGCTTGGTTTTGGAATCTGCATGGGAATCGGAACGTATCTTATGTACCGGAATGGAGAAGAGGAATATGACACCCTTCGGGAATATGTTGCCGTGGAGGAGCTAAAAGAAAATGCTGATGGTGAAACACCGGAGAAAAACCAGAAAGAAACAGTTACTGTTGATTTTGAAGCTTTGAAAAAAATAAATTCGGAGATCATTGCCTGGATCCGGATTCCGGACACGAAGATTGATTATCCGGTTGTGCAAGGGACAGATAATGAATTCTATCTGAAGCATACCTTTAAAAAGACAGAACATGTAGCTGGGAGCATTTTTCTGGATAAAGATAATAGTCCGGATTTTTCCAACCGAAAGAGCATTCTATATGGCCACAATATGAAAGATGGCAGTATGTTCCAGGGGCTGCACAAGTACGAGAATGAGCAATATTTAGAAACACACAATAAAGTGTACCTATATCTGCCGGATGGACAGTCCTTGACCTATTCGGTATTAAGATGCGAATATGTAAATGCGGACAGCGATACCTTCTGGCTGGGAGAGCCAGTTGAAACCAGTCAGCTTTTATTATCCACCTGTGGTTCCGATTCTTCGAAACGACTGGTGCTTTTTTGTGAACTGCCAGAGGAACAGGAAGAATCAGAGGTAAATGGCGAGGATATAAGTATGGAAGTCTTTTAATCGCAGGGAGCTAAAATGCCATCCTTGATAGCAAAAATATCAAAGATGGCATTGTTTTTTATGTGTAGTGTTTACACTCGTATTTTCTGGGGATTGCAATTCAAATGCAATATATTCAAAAATTTCTCTTAAATCGCTGTCAGCCTGTTCAGATAATTCAACCTCATAGATCATATACCATAATCATTGCGGATATCTGCAAAGGCTTTTTTCTCATTTTTAGTCCGTCCCGCCTGCATATCCGAATATCCTTTCTCCAATTCTTCATTGAATTCTGTTTCAGATACTGTATGAATGTCAACAGGTCTTGAAGATGGTAATTTCACTTCAAATGGAAGTCCCCTCTGTAAAATAATCTGTTTATAAAACATATTAATAGCACTGGAAACTGGAATTCCAAGCGCAGACAAAATGCTTTCTGCTTTTTCTTTTACATCTGGTTCGATTCGTGCATATAAATTTGCTGATTTTGCAGCCATATAGATCCGCTCCTTTCAAGAAAAATATGTTATCTATAGTTATAGTACACAAATGTCCGTACAATAGCAATACTTTTTACAGGTCGAATTGGATATAAATGGCGAATAGTTACTGTTGTTTAATGAAGGAAGACTATGAAAAATTTTTCAAAATAGTATTCTTTTGTTTCCTTATTTTGCAGGTTTTATCAGGCATTTGAAAACGCATTGTATTACAGGGAAAAATCCGCTATAATAGAAACAAAGGTTGCTGATAGGAATCATTGCAAAACATAAAGCCAGACAAAGATACGAATTATAGATTTGGAGGGAACGTATATGCCATTATTTAAAGAAGAATACAAAAAGGAAGAGAAAATAAATGGTGTCATTTATGATATGTTGCCATCACCAAATTATCAGCATGGTATCGTAAACGGAAATATATACCGGATTATATCTGGAAAACTGCAGGGAAGTATTTGTCTGGCATTCATTGAGAACTTGGATTACAAATACCATCCTGAAATAAATGATGATTATGTAATCCCGGATGTTATGATTGTCTGTGACCGGAAACACTTAAAAGGCGGTGCCTATTCTGGCGTGCCTAAATTTATAGTAGAAACACTTAGCCCGGCTACTGCATTGCGTGATAAAACAGACAAGAAAGAAATATACCAGAAAGCTGGGGTAGAAGAATATTGGATCGTGTCACCTAGAGAAAGGGCGGTTGAAATCTACTACTTGGAAGATGGAAACTATAAGCTGAATTATAGTTATATTCTTCAGGATGATCCGGAGGAAGCGCATTATAATGCAGATACCGTAATCACATTAAAAGAATTCCCGAATATCAGTATGACGCTGGCAGAAATTTTTGCGGATATTGATTGAGGCTTTACCATCTGGTATAGGACGATACAGAACTAGGAAGGATCATGCACGATCTACATTGTAAAAAGGCAGATGAAATGCACAGTCAGGTTCTTGCAAAAAGGGTACATGAATTAAAAGAGACACAGAAAGGGGTTGAGCTTATGTGCCATGAAATGGAGAAAATTTACAGCGAGGGAATGGAAAGCGGCGAATTAAGGGCTAAAAAGGAAACTGCTCTTTCTATGGCAGAAGAGGGAATGAACGTTAAAACCATTGCTCGTCTGGTTAAGGTAAGCGAAAAAGACGTCCAGAAATGGATTGATGAAACTTTGTGTGTAACAAAATAACTGAAATCATTATAAATGGGGCTGTCGGGACAGTCCCATTGTCAATATTAACAAAGAATAATATTAAAAGTGTAATGTCTGGAGGCGGTTTTGTGACACACGATCAATTTAAGAAAGCAGCAGATTATTGGAAGAATAAAAAACAGAATGCTATGCCGGAAGAGAAGCTAAAAAAGACAGTATTGGAATATATTAGTTCCAACAATACTTGTGCACTTGCGACTGGAACCGGGGATTATGTAAGATGTACTCCAATTGAGTACAGCTACCATGATGGGAAGTTCTGGATGTTTTCAGAAGGTGGTGAAAAGTTTATTGGTCTTGAGAAAAATGAAAATGTATGCCTTGCGATTTACGACAAGTATGAAGGCACCGGTAATCTGAAGAGCATACAGATAATGGGAAAAGCAGAGCTTGTGGAACCTTTTTCCGATACATACAATACACATGCACAGATCAAAAAAATCCCAATAGAAGCGTTAAAGAAACTGCCTTCACCAATGAATCTTATCTGCGTAACGCCAGTTAAAATGGAAGTGCTTTTTTCGGAATTTAAGAAAAGTGGATACAGCAGCAGGCAGACAATATAATTTTAATACATTATATTTTATGGAGGTATTGTATGAAAGCACATAAATATTGGTCTATCGGAGCATTTATTACCATGATCGGAACTTTTTATACCGGTTACAAAGGGTTAAAATCAAGCCACAAATATTTCGCATTAAGCTCTCTGCTTTGTATGATAATGTCTATCTATACAGGACATAAAATGATTTCTGGCAGTAAAAAAACGAGAAAGAAAGCGGAAGCTACAGAAACGGAGGATTAAAAAATGTTGGAAACAGGAACAAAAGCCCCTGATTTTGAGCTGCTGGATCAGAACGGAAACATGCATAAATTAAGTGACTATGCTGGAAAAAAAGTGATTTTATATTTTTATCCGAAGGATAATACAGCTGGATGCACGAAACAGGCCTGTGGATTTTCAAAAAGGTATCCTTTGTTTACAGAAAAAGGAGCTGTTATCCTTGGTGTTAGTAAGGATTCTGTAGCTTCCCATAAGAGATTTGAAGAAAAATACGGACTGGCATTTCCCTTATTGGCAGATCCAGAGCGCAAAGTGATGGAGGCATATGATGTCTGGAAAGAAAAGAAGAATTATGGAAAAGTCTCTATGGGAGTGGTAAGGACGACATATCTGATTGATGAGCAGGGAATCATCATAAAAGCAAATGATAAAGTGAAAGCAGCGGATGATCCTGAAAATATGCTGAAGGAATTGGCGTGATGAAGATTATATTATCACCAGCAAAAAAGATGATTATAGATACGGACAGTATCGCACCAGTGGGAATGCCGGATTTTCTTGATAAGACAATTGAGATACTAAGTTGGATGAAGAGCCTGGAAAAAGATGAACTGAAGGCAATCTGGAAATGCAATGATAAAATTGCCATGCAGAATTTTGAAAACCTGTGCGTCGCATTCTCGTTACTTCAGTGATGAGTTAGACGCACTATTTTTTAAAAATAAACAGAACAAATGTTTGCAAACAATTCTTGCATATGGTATAATAAAAACATGGAGAAAAATATGTTTAATATCAATGATAATGAACTTTCATATGGTAGAGGATATGTGTATTCCCTGCAGTACCATCTGGTATGGTGTACAAAATACCGGAAAAAGGTTTTAAAGGATGGTATTGATGCAGAATGCAAAGAAATGCTCTATGACCTTGCTGAAGAATATAAATTTCAGATTCTGGCAATGGAAGTTATGCCGGATCATATCCATCTGCTTGTAGACTGCAGACCACAGTTTTATATCTCTGATATGATCAAGATCATGAAGGGGAACATTGCTCGGCAGATGTTTCTTGCGCATCCAGAACTGAAGAAGGAACTTTGGGGAGGGCATCTGTGGAATCCATCTTATTGTGCAGTAACAGTGAGTGACAGGAGCAGAGAACAGGTATGCTCTTACATCGAAGGGCAAAAAGAAAAACAGAAACCTGAAAGAAGCAGTTTTTAACCGAATCAAGCAAGTCCCCTGCTGGGGGTGCGCAAAGCAATAAGCAGTGGGTTGGGAATTGCTTGTATTAGGCGTGGTGCAAGCCACTCCTGATAAGCTGCGAAGCAGCATCCGGTTATGAGCAAGTAGCGGAGCGGACCTGTAATATCCGCTTGACAACGGTAAGCAGAAAGAGGAAAAAGATGAAGACAGTATCCAGTTATGGCGTAGAATTGCGAAAACAGAATATCCCGGTCCGCCAGACACTGGACATCTATCGTACTGCGGTCAGCTGTCTGACGGGGATTTATGCTCAGATATGGGATGAACTGGCAGTGATCACGGAACTTAAAAAAAGATTCAACACGGCAGAACATCTGGTACATACTACTAAAAAGAATCATGCAAGATTTGATTTTGACCGGCGCTTTCCCAAGATGCCTTCTTATCTCAGAAGGGCAGCTATCCAGCATGCCCTGGGAAGCGTATCCTCATATAAGACAAGGCTGGAACTGTGGGAAAAAACGGATCAGAAAGGCGGCAGGCCGAAGTTGGTGTGTGATAATCATGCCATGCCGGTATTCTACCGTGATGTGATGTACCGCGAAGATACAGAAGAAAGAGATGGAGCGTACCTGAAACTTTATGATGGCCATGACTGGAAATGGTTCAGGGGCAGTCTCAGCCATACAGATATGGAATATCTCAGAAAGAACTGGGCTGGAAAAAAAGCTGCAGCACCCGTATTGGAAAAAAGGCATCGTAAATACTTCCTGCGTTTTTCTTATACAGAAGAGGTGCTGCTTACAAAGGCACCTGCAAAAGAACAGGTCATCTGCAGTGTGGATTTAGGACTCAATACGGATGCAGTCTGTACCATTATGCGGTCAGATGGAACTGTCCTGGGAAGAAAGTTTATCGATTTTCCCAGTGAAAAAGACCAGATGTACCGTGTGCTGGGACGGATAAGCAGGTTCCAGCGGGAGCATGGCTCTGCACCGGTGAAAAACAGGTGGGCTTATGCGAAGCGTCTTAACACAGAACTCGGAAGAAAGATCGCAGGGGCAGTCACAGGGTATGCAGAAGAAAACCATGCAGATGTGATCGTTTTCGAGTATCTGGAAACAAAAGGAAAGATATCCGGGAGAAAGAAACAGAAGCTGCATCTGTGGAGAAAAAGGGATATCCAGAAAAGATGTGAACACCAGGCGCATCGCAGAGGGATGCGTATATCCAGGATCTGTGCTTGGAATACCAGCAGGCTTGCCTGTGATGGTTCAGGAACAGTTGTCCGTGATCCGGGCAATCACAGTCTCTGTACATTCCGGAATGGAAAAAGATATAACTGTGATCTTTCGGCATCCTATAATATTGGAGCAAGATATTTTATACGGGAACTCTTAAAACCCCTTCCGGCAACGGAAAGGTCTTTGCTGGAGGCAAAAGTCCCTTCAGTAAAGCGTAGGATCTCATGTGTGTATGCTGACTTAAGAGAATTATTTTTAGAAATGGAACTTTTAAGAGCAGCATAAACACAGGCAGATATACAGCGGACTACCTGTGGTGTGGGAACCTGCCATATCTGGCATGGAAAAAGCGCATGACTGCGCATATCCTAAGTTACAGGCGTATCCGCCGATATTTAGCCTTGTCGCTTAAAGCGACTGAGGAGCACGTGACTTTAGTCGTGTGAGATCCACCGGAAGGTAGACTGATAGGGAAAATTAAAAGAAGATAATAAGGTTATTTAGAATCATAAGAGGATGCCAGTCTCTTCTACTGGTTTTCCTGGATACCGTTACCCGGCATAGTAACAATATGCACTCTGCAACACAAAATACAGAAAATGAATTGTTGACGCATACTATATCTTGTGTTATTATGATTTTGAGATTTGTATTTGTGCCTGTAAAACAGGTAAAAAAATTTGGTTTCGGAGAAGTCCGGAAGAAAAAAATATGAGGAACATGGTTCCTGCCTTTTGTGAGAAATTAGGTCATTTAGAATGAAACGTTCTAAGTGGCCTTTTTTTATTGCAAAAAAACAAATACGAATCAACATCTTGAAAGGAGGAAAAATAAAAAATTCAAAAGAAAGGAGATCGGAAGAACTGGTAAAAGAAGGAAAATGATAACGGACATTTGGAATTCATTCTGAATGTTTTTTGTTATCAAATCAAAAACAACAAGGAGTGTGGACATGAATAAGTCTATATTTATCGGACGGATGGCAACGGATCCAAAGGTGATGTCTTCAGCGGGAAAAAAGACAGTCGCGTATTTTCGGATTGCAGTTGAGCGAAATTTCAAGCAGGAAGGAGCTCCGAATGCTGATTACTTTAGCTGTGTCACATTTGGGGAAAGAGCTGAGTTTGTAGCAAAGTATTTTTATAAGGGCAAAAAAATCGCTTTAGAGGGCGAGATGCATAATGATAACTATACAGGTAATAGTGGCGAAAAAGTATATGGTATGAGACTGCTTGTAACTGACATTGAGTTTGTAGACAGTAAGGACGAAAGTGAAAATGTGAGCCAGAACGGACGTACCAATCGGAATTCCTCACAGTCTTCACGAAATAGTGGATCAAATAACAATGGACGATCCAGCCAGAATCCAGGAAATTCCTATCAAAATTCGCCGTACTACAAAAACACGAACCAGGGGAAAACAAACTGTACAGGAAGTAAACCACAAAGAGCCCAGTCTTCACGCCAGAATTCACAAAACCGCTACAACGTAGATGAGAAATTTATGAATATGGGAAATGAAGAGATGGGAGATTTTTGCTGATAACAAAGGAGAAAAAAATGGAACGAGTAAAAAAATGGTGCCAGGCACACCAAAAAGCCTGCCTGATAACTGGAATTATAGGAATGCTTTTGTCACCCTTTTTATGGCCGCTGTTTTTAGCAGTGATTGTACAGAGTCTGACACTGGGCCTTCCAATTGCAGCAGGTATCTATTGCTACAAATATCTGAATGAAAAAAAGGAGAATCCGAATGAGAATGATGAACAAAAACGCAGCCATCCTGAAACCAAGAAACCAGCTCCCGGTAAAGTACGCGGTCATGCTGAAGCGCCCGGTGGCGTTCAAAAGAGTCCGGATGAAACGCGGTCAGAACCGGTAAAACAGAGGAGAAAGCAAGGAAGAAAACAGGGAAGAAAAAGAGGTGTTTCCGGAGGTGATGGACCAAAATGAAATGTAAAGCAGTCCGGTGTATCTATTACAATGCAGGAAATGGATACACCGTTGCCTCCTATGTAACGGAAGAAACCCTTCCCAAGGAAGTAAGCAGCCAGAAAAATGGCAGATATGGCATGTTTGTGGCAGTTGGAAATGAGCTTCCCACAGAGGATGGCCTTGAAGTAGAACTGAACGGAACCTGGAAAGACGGAAAATTTGGAATGCAGTATAAGGTTTCTTCTTTTCAGATTGCATTACCCACGAGCATAGAAGGAATCAAGGCATACCTGGCCTCTGACCTAATTAAGGGAATCGGGCCAGTACTTGCCGAGCGGATTGTAGACCGCTATCAGGAAGAAACCTTTGCGGTACTGGAAAATGATCCTGAGAGACTGCTGGAAATCAAAGGCATTACCCGAAAAAAGCTCTCAGAAATTCTGGAAGGATACCGTGAAAGCGAGACTTTGAGGCAGTTAATGGTGACCTTATCTCCCTTCGGGGTGACACCAAGGAAGGTGGCGCAGATCCAGGAACACTTTGGAAATGCAGCCCCACTTATTATTCAGAACACGCCATTTCGTTTGTGCGAGATTCCTGGGTTTGGTTTTCTAACGGTGGATCCGATTGCGGTAAAAGCAAAGAATTTTAAGCCAGATGAGCCTATGCGGATCAAAGCGGCGATCCTTCACATTATGTCGGAAGCAGAGGGCGAAGGCCATCTATACCTGACTTGTGAGGAAATTTTAAAGCGGACAGCCCTGCTTTTAAACCATAAAAAGGAAACCGGACTGGTGCCAGAAAGAGCCATCCGGGATGCCGGAAATGAAATGATCCGTAAGGATGGTACCCTGGTGTGTAGTGATGGCGGATTTTATTTAAAGAATAGTTTTCGTGCAGAGCTTGGAGCGGCCGCTTCCTTAGTCAAACTGATCCTGCGAGGTGGGACACAAAGTTATCAGGTGGACTCCATTATAAGCAGCATTCAGAAAAAAGAGAAGATTCTACTAAATGTCAGGCAAAAAGAAGGAATTTTAAGAGCATTTCAATATCCGGTTACCATCATTACCGGAGGACCTGGACGTGGAAAGACGACAGATATCAGCTTTATCATTGAGGTAGAGAAAATTCTTCATAAGAACGCGGAGATACTGTTATGTGCTCCAACTGGTCGTGCCAGACGAAGGATGAGTGACTGTACTGCTTACCCCGCCCTGACGATTCATAAAGCAATTGGGTTAAAAGGAGAAGCGGGTGAGGAAGAATGGGATGAAGAGAGTATGCTGGAGGCATCTCTTATCATTGTGGATGAGTGCAGTATGATCGACATGCCACTTATGGATAAGTTTTTGTCTCGGGTTCCTATTGGAACCCGCCTGGTATTCTTAGGCGATAAAGACCAGCTGGAATCAGTGGGACCGGGAAACGTATTTAAAGAGATGATCGAGTCCGGTGTGATCCCAGTTACGATACTAACAGAGAGCTTCCGTCAGGAAGGAAAATCCACGATTATTCAGAATGCGGATAAGATAAACGAAAGGAAAACCAATCTGGTTTTTGATGATACGTTCCAGTTTTATCCGGCAAAAGATGATGAAGAAGCAGCTGAAATTATCCAGAAGCTCTATCGGGAAGAACTTCAAAAAAACGAAAACCGGGTAGAAGGGGTTCAGGTACTCTCCCCACTTCGAAAGGATACGAAGGTAGGTGCAGATGCATTAAATCCTGTTCTTCGGGATATCGTGAATCCGAAGAGGTACGGTTATCCGGAAATTAAGAATGGATCGACTACATATCGGGAGAGAGATCTCGTTATGCAGCTGAAAAATGAGGAAGATGTGGCAAACGGTGACGTGGGAGAAGTCCTAAATATCTATAAAGCAGACGGGAAAAGCAGGATGCGTGTAGATTTTGGGGATGGAAAAATCATGGAATATACCGAAGGGGATATATGGCCGTTAAATCTGGCTTACTGTATCACCGTCCATAAGGCACAGGGCTCGGAATATCCAGTAGTGATTCTGCCGATGCTCACCTGTTTTTATCGGATGCTGCGGAAAAATCTTTTCTATACCGCAGTCACAAGAGCAAGGCGTGGGGTGAAAATAGTAGGAAGTAAAAAGGCAATGGTAATCGCAATCAATAACGATACGGTGAGCAAACGAAATACCATGTTTGGTTACCGGATCAAAAAGATTTACAAAGCCTACCTGGAACAGGAAAAGAAATCAGCATAACAAAGATCAGCAGGATATGAGACGCAAAATGCTCATACCCTGCTTTTCCATATGGAGGAATCAAAATGCCAGAAATCTGTTTTTATGAACCATGGACCTATCAATTGGCATTGCCAGAAAAAATTGAGGCATATTTAAAGTTTGCAAAGAAAAAAAGAATCAGCTATGAAGCGGAAGACTGCTCCAGATATAATACGCGGACAAATGGAAAATCTGCAAAGCTTCATCCGCCTACTTTGGCTGCTATTTTTAAGCTTTTTGGAATGAAAGAGAAAGAAGAAGGTGCTGCCGGAATTCAGCTGGCAGAAAAGTCTGTTCGTTATTTTTGCCTGGAATACCCGGTGGAGCAGGAACTTTGTGTCATGACATACAATTATCAAAACGGAAGATTCTGTGGAATTAGAAAGAAAAAGGATCCCGCAGGAGAAACAACAAAGATGCCTGGCGTTTTAAAGGGAAAATCTACCGGGGAGGAGTATCTTGCAATGCTTGTCTATGCAAGTATAGTTCCCGAAAGCCAGTATTACGACGATGAGTTTCATACCTGCTTTGATGAACTGAAACGTGCTATAAAAGCAGGACTGGCGGGGCAGGCGCTCAAAATGTCCTTTCGCTGCTGTGATAACCTGTATCTGCGGATGACTGCCACAACGGAGGATGCCATTTCTTTTGACCGGAACCAGTTTGCGGAAGGAAAACTGAAGGATAGTTTTCACCCATTTGACCTGAACTCCGGAATTTATGCGCCAAATGCCTGTATAATTGGTACTTTTAAGGTGCTGGGAGTAAAAGGGAGGAAGAAAGGTGCTGCTATTTCGGAGTTAAAGATGGAGTATGCAGGACATTTTAATTGCCGGCATAGTGAAAAAGAGAGGATCCCCACGCTTCCAGAGGATTACATTGTGAGCCAGGAGGTGGAAGAAATCCTGGAAATGGTCGTTCATACCCCGGCAAGGCTTTTTATGATGACGGGGGAAGCTGGAACTGGAAAAACCACAGATGCCAGGATGATCGCACAGATATTAGGTCTTCCCTATTATGTATTTACCTGTGGGCCTGGTACAGATGAGCTGGAGCTTCTTGCAAGTACGGTACCAAACATGGGAACGAAAAACAAAACGCTTCCAGTGCTTCCAGTCTTTTACGACCTTCAGATGGATCCAGCTTCCGCACTTTGTGTACTTAGCGGAACCTATGAAGAGGGCATTTCAGAAGAAGCTGCATTTGAAAAACTTTTGCGCCTTGCGTATGAAAAAGGATATGAAAGTGCAAGGGCAGAGAAGGATTTTTTGTTGCGGGAATCAGAGATCATAAAAGCGTGCCGCCTTCCTTCCGTTTTGGAAATTCAGGAGCCGTCCATGATTGAAAAACCAGGAACGCTTACAAGACTGAACTCCCTTTTTGATGACGGAGCAGTGACGGATCTGATTAATGGGGAAAAAATACGGCGAAATCCGAATACCATTATCATTATGACTACAAACCTGGATTATGTGGGCTGCGGAAACTTTAACCAGTCGGTATTATCCCGAATGAGCCTGATCCAGCCCAAGCAAAATCTCACAGAAGAGGAAATGAAGCGGCGGGTTATTGCACGTACCGGATATGCGGATGAGAAAGGCTTAAACTTTATGGTTTCGGCCGTTCGAAAAATCCATGCTTATCTGAAGGAAGAAGATCTTCAGGATGGTGTGTGCGGTTATCGGGAACTGGAAAACTGGGTGCGTACCTTTCAGGCAATTAAAGATGTCAGGCGCGCGGCACAGGTTGCGGTTATCAGTAAAGCCACAATGGATCCGGAGGAACAGGAACATCTGATGAAGACCTATGTGGAACCGTATTGTTAGAAACAGGAGAATCGAAATGAAGGATACTTATAGAGAGCGGATCAAGGAAGAACAAAAAAAGTTAAGCCCCAGTCAGGTCTTTTTTTCAGAAGGTTACCGGAAACTTTTTCGGGACCTTGCAAATGAAGTGGCAGGGGAAAAACTGGAGCAGCTGCTTTTGTACCAGAGTACAGAAGACGGGCTGGCAGGCTGGAATGATGGGAAACGAATTGGCATCAACATTGACAATCTCATTACAGGCAGTTTTTTAGAACTGGAACAAAAAAGTGACAGCCTGATCGGGATATTAGGACATGAATGCGGTCATGCCAGATTTACGGATTCTGCACTTCGGAAAGTCTATGTGCAGAACATGCTGGCAGGTGTCTGGTATCCGGATGCACCAGAGCCGGAAAACGAGGACGAAGAAAAAGCCCTGGATGAGATGGATACCTGTCTGACCGGGAAAAATCCAGTGGTGGTTCCCCTTCTGACAGAATGTGCGGCTTATATCAGCAACCTTTTAAATGATGTGTACATAGAGGAAAAGATGTGCAGCCTGTTTCCTGGAAGTATCAAAAAAGGAATTCTGATCAACCGGAGACGAAACGTGGAATGGATTCCACCGTTAAAAGAACTGCTAGAGGGGAATTCAGATCCGGTTTCCGTTTTTTTAAAGGTACTTGTACAGTATGCCCTTCGGGGATATGCCAATTCCTGGAATATGGAAAGCTGTGAGATGCTGGATACCTTAAATGAAGTGAAGCAGTTTGTGGATCTGTCGGTGACAGCGGACAGTGACCTTATCCGTTACCAGGCCACCAACCAGATCCTGCTTAAGATGTGGAAGTATTTTCGGAATCTTTTGGAAGAATTGAAGCAGGAATGTCAGGAACCAGAAGAAAACGAGGAAGAACGACCACAGGAAGAAGAACCGCCGGAAGCAGAAATGCCTCAGGAAGAACCATCAGAAAAAGAGCCGCCAGAAGAGGACGAGCCACAGGAGGAACCGTCGCAGAAAGAACCACCGCAGGAAGAATCGGCAGAAGAAAAATCAGCAGGGGAAGAAAATTCTACAGAGGAAGATAGAAAAGAGGCATCCCAGGGAAATGGAAAATCCATGGGAGAAGAGGAAGAAGAATCCCCCACAGAAGAAACGGAATCCAAAGGGGAAGAGGAACCTGTAAAAGAAAGGAATACTTCTGGAGATAACAACCGGGAAGCTTCTAAGCAGACCGGGGATGAGGAGTCTCCAAATTCTTCAGAGGAGGAAAATAAATCAGAAACGGTATCTGAGAAAGCTTCTTCAGAAGAGAAATCTAAGGAAGCTGTAGGCGGTAAAGAAGGTCCAATAGATTTTTCTTCGGATTCCTCCGATGAGGATCTTCCGACAGATGTATCCGGAAATGGAAAGGACGAGGCGAAAACCGGGAAACAAACAGAAGAGCTGACGGAAGAACAACTAAAAAAGCTGGAGGCAGCCATGGGGGAGTATCTAAAAGAACTGACCGAAGATCTTCCCAAATTTATTCAGGAATCGGAAGTGGATGAGACTGCCTTACCGGAACTTGAAAATGCCACAGCGATCCAGGTTTCGAAAGAGGATAAGGAAGAACGGGAAGGCGCAGATGAAAAATCTGACCTGATACTGCAAAAAATCCTTTTGGATTTAGTATCAGAAACCGTGGATCAGGATATGGGAGTAGAAGCCCAAAACCGTCTGCAGGAGGAACTGGATGGGATGGAATTTGAAGTAGCCCATAACATGGTAAGAAAAGAGGTCTTGTATAAGAATACCTTCACAGAAACAGAAAAAAGCTGGCTGTCTGCATATGAAGCTTCGGCAAGAAAGGTAGAAAAAAGGCTTCGGACCAGGCTTCTTCCAATCCTGGAAAACCAGAAGGAACGGACGGAACGTCGGATGTATCTTGGAAAAAAGCTGGATATGCGTGCCATTGCTGATCCAGGCGGTGCCGTATATAAGCGGATATTTCCCGGAAAGAAAACAGATGCGGTGGTCTGCGTGTTAGTGGACAATTCTGGCTCCATGATAGGCCATCGTATAGAAGCAGCCAAGGTAGCAGCCCTCACCTTATACGATTTTTGCAGACAAGCCGGAATCCCCATTCTGGTTTACGGACACCATACGGATGGTTACGAACATTGTGATCCAAGTGAGGAAACCGTTTATTTTCACAGTTATGCAGAATTCGAAGAAGACAGAAACGACCGTTTGCGGATCGTCACTATGGAAAACGATGGCAGTAACCGGGACGGGGCAGCCCTTCTATTTATGGCAAATAAGCTTTTAAAACGTCCGGAAAAACAAAAACTGTTATTCCTTATCAGCGACGGACTGCCAAATGCAACCCGTTATTTTGGAAGCTATGCCACAGCAGATTTAAAAAAGATCAAGGAAAAGCTCGGAAAGAAAGGAATTTTGTTTCAGGCTGCGGCGATTGGATGGGATAAAGAAGCCATTCGGAAGATTTATGGAAATGCCTATCTTGATATATCAAGCTTAGAGCAGCTTCCCATCCGACTGACAAAGCAGCTGGCAAAATTACTTCGAAGAGTAAACTAAAAAAGGAGGAGCATGATGCAGCATAAAAAAAGAAAAAAGATTTATTCCGAAGAGTTGTTACAGATCCATGAGGATTCAAAAAAGATACATCCGGGAAAGGAAATCTACGCAACCGGGTATGTGATCGAGCTGAAAAAAGACTGTTATTTTGCAGGCTTTCAGGATGGAAAAATTCTGTGCCGCTCATTTGAGTATGCCCGTTATTTTTCTAACACCCACAGTGCGGAACAGTTTGTAAAAGAATATCTTGGGTATGCAGGATTAAGATGCAATCTCTGCAAGGTGGCCTGGGGGCTTGCCGTTCACGGATTGGAGTCCGGATGGAAGGAAAACCTGAAGCCCTATAAAAATAAGGGGCAGATCCTTTATTTCTCGTCTTACCACGATGGCGTAAACTATCAAAAAGAAAACCATCTGGAACAGACGACCTATGTTCTGCCTCTTGTGGACAGGGAAAAAGAACTTTATATTGCAGCGTAACTTTTTGGGGGACAAGTCGTCCCCCTTATTTAATAGGAAGAAATAATTTTAAATGGAGGCGATAACATGACCGTAAGGGAAGCTGGAAAAGAAATCGTAAGAAGCGGAGGCGGAACTTATCAGATTGGATATACCGATCTGTATGGAAGGGAACAGGAAACGGAACTTAGTGCATTCGGGATGAAAGATCTGGAAGAATTGTGGAGTTCCTTGTGTCCGGAATTTGAATGCCGAAAAAACAGTATCTGCTATATAGAAAGAGCGTGAAAAGAATAAGGCAGGGCTTGGTGCCGACAGAAATGGAGTGAAAAATATGGGAATGTATCATAAAAACCACCTGGTAGGACCTGGATTTAAAAGAATGGCAAAACGCCAGACTTCAAAAGGCATGAGAAGGGCAGCGAAAAAAAGCTGTCAGGAACATTTTGAGGACAGTATTACATTGACCAGAAAAAGCCATAACCTGCATGGGATTGATGCATTTAAGTTTAGTTGAAAAAAAGGAGAAGTAAAGAATGGAATGGAACATCTATAAAGACTGGCTGGATCCCGTCTTGTACCGGCAGATGGTGTCCATGATCTATCAGCTGTCCTCAAATGCGGACAAAGAAGCAGTTTTAAAACAGGAGAGAGAAAACAGCCTGTTTTATGGAATCTGTGAGCGCAGTATGGAGGAAGAATATAATCTTCATTATCCCGGAGAAGTATTAGAGCGTATGAAAGAGCGGAGAACCATGACAAAACCGGTTTACCGCGCCCTTGGTCTTGCACTTGCAGGAACGCCTAGTATTCAGGAGCCGTGTATGTTTAATGGCACCCAAAAAAGCGGCTTCTGGAAACAGTTTGATAAGGCACTTGGGGAAAAGGATTTGTGTTACCTTGCAGTCCGGTGTCTGCTTGCAACAAAAGATCGCAAGCTCTGGGTGGATGCCCTGCACCAGTATCCATATGAAAAAGTGGAGGAAATGATCTTTATCCTTTCCGTTTTTCCAGAGTCGGATACGTTATGGCAGAAATTAAAGGGAAAGATCGCGGCCTGCTTTGGAAGGGAACGCAGGCTGTCTGTTTACGAAGACTGGCATTTTTATGCCTGGATTGCCATGAAATATGAGAAACGGCTGAAAAATGACCGGACCAAAGAAACTGCGGTGTTAAAACAGGTGGTAAAACTTTCCCAGACAAATGCGGCGAATGCAAACGGGGCGTTGGAGGAACAGCTTATAAAAAATGGATATAAAAAGGAAGAGGTCATTTTTTTAAATGGCATATTGACAGGGGCACGAAGATACCTGGATCCGAACTCATTGACTGCGGAGAAGATTGCAGTAAAGGTATTGAAAACCTTTCTGCCAGGAGAAAAGATGTATCCGGATGTGGTGTATGAGTTATGTGAAACTTTTTTAAGAAAATACGACTGTTTTCCAGTGCGTCTTGGTGGACAGGAAAAAATCCAAAATTGCCTGTATGGAATGAAGGTGGAAAATGTCCGGACTTTCTTAACGCTGTTTCCTTTTCGAAAAAATGGGATGAAAGAGTGGCATTATATTAATTTAAACCAGGAAAAATGGCACTGCATGGCCACGCAGCTTAAGGAGGAAGAGTTTGAAAAGTGTGTGAATGACACCCTGCGAAATGGGGCATTTGAAAAAACAGAGCTGGAATCTTATCTTGCAGCCTATCAAAAGCTGACCGGACGGGAATATGTGGAAATCTTCTGGAAGAAAATGGATTACGATCTTTGTCATGTCTTTCATCTGTTAAGTGAAAATGGGATCCTGGATGCCGTCGGTCTTATGAAACAATTTTTTAAGGAATACCGGGAAATGAGAAACAAAGAACCGGAACCGGATGCTTTTGAACCGGTCCCTTTTATCGGAGAGGCTGATACCGGGGAGGATCAGACCGGGGAGGCAGAAAAAGTATTTGGGGAGAAATGGGATAGCATGCTGTATTACCTGAAAGCAGATATGGAAGATATAAATACCATGACCAGTTTTTCCATGTTAAAGCTCGTCATTACCCAAATCGGAATAGAGGGAATCCCAGGAATTCTGGAACCATGGAGCATGCTTCAGAGATCCTTTTCGTTGTATCCGTATGGAATCAGTCGTGGAGAATGTGAGATCTGCCGTCCGCTGTTAGAAAGAAATGCACATCAGGAATTATTTATGTGGATCGAGGAACATCTGTTTTTAACAGATGTTGGAAACTACATCAGCTTTTTGAGGAGCATCCTGTTAAAAGACAGTACAGGACTTTGGATGGAACCAAAGGAAGCTATGCAGATGGCAAAAGAAATCCTTCCCTATCTGGAGGACAGTAGTGGGAAAGAAACGCTGCGAAGAAAATACATGTCAGAGGAAGAACTGCGAAGCCTTGAAATGGAAAAAGAGTGGAAACAGATACAGGAAACAAGGATGCGAAAGCTGGAAGAGGAAAAGAAGATCAAAAAGGAATTTAATCTTCTGCTTCGGAAAAATAAGGGGACAAATCAGCTTTTCGAACAGATCTATGACTTTTATTACTATGGAAGATATGCGGAAAATTCCTTACGTGCCAGGATCATTCTTTCCTATATGCGGGATTATCTGGACAGAAGAGGAAAAATTGTAACCAGCAAAGAGGAAATAAAATATCTGTTGTTGCTGATTCAGAACCTGTATAAAAATGAACAGATAGAGTTAGAGGGCATCAGGCAGATGGTAGATTTGATGGAGGTTGCATAATGATTGAAGTGATAAAAAGACATTTAGCGGAACGAAATATGCTAAAAACGGCGGGACTCTCTCTTTGTTACCTGGAAAAAAAGGGAGAAGAAAAATGTGTACGGGCAGCAGAAGCCATCATTCAAAATGAGGTTATGGATGTGATCCCGTCCTTGTGGGAACAGGTATGTTTGTACATGATGGAAGATCCGGAAACGATTACCTATCTTGGAAAATTGAAAAAAGAGGGATGTGAGCTGAATGCATACCGGTTCCAGCGGATCCTATTGGATGCGGGGACAGATAAAGTTTCAGATTTTTCCTATGAACAGGTAAAAGCCGTGTATTTTGATCCGCTGGTAACCGATGGAACCGCTTATTCTTATATGAAATATTATGGAGAGCAGAATGTAAGCAAAGAAGAAAAAGAACAGCTGGTAAAAAGTATTGCCATGTGTATGGATGTGCTGGACTTTGAGAAGGCAGGGGAAAAAGACCGTATGCTGCTTGTGAATCCGGTATTTTCCTCAGAGCTGCTACTTAATCTATTGGAAAATGTAAACAACCTTAAAATTCTTCAAGACCAAGGTCTGATGGAGCTTGTCAATACGCTTGCTGGGTACGAGGCTGAGATCCGGTCTCTAAACCAGAAGCAGTTCGATCAGATGAAGGAAAGACCTGGTGAGATACTGGAAAAGTTAAGGCTTGTGACCAGGTACATTGAAAAAGAGAATCTGACAGATGGATTAAGCTTATGGCTGTGGAATGAAACTCTGTATGAGGATTTGTGTAAGCTGGAACGGGCATTTACAGATGGCGCGGATCCAGCCGAGGTATTTTCCGGCAAAGTGTCCTATGTGAATACCCTATACCAGAATCCCTTATCTAAAATTTCTCTGTCCAGTTTAAGTGTAGAAAAATCAGAACTTCTATTATATGCCATCACACAGAAAAAGAAGGCATTCTTAAATCTCATCAATGAGGAACCGGAACTTTTTTATGATCTTCCAAATGCTTCCATGCTGTTAAAGAAAGAGATGTACCAGGAGTATATAAACTTAAATACCCTCAATCGGAAGAATTTAAAAGATAGTGCGGATCTGATTTTATCGCGTGACAGATTTGAACTTTTGGCAAAACGGGAGCATACATTTGAAGAGTTAAAGCTTCTTTGTACTGCAAAAGAGGCAGTGATCCGTTTGTATGAACAGCTGACCTGCAAATGTGATGAAAGACTCCTGGTTCTTCGGGAACTGATAAAACGGGAGTGTGTGCCGTATTCCTTTTGGAAAGGACAGATAGAACCACTTGCAACTGCGTTATCCCAAAAGCCGTTATCCAGATGGATCCGGGAGAACTTTTGGAACATTCCGGATTTAAGCTACGGAACGGCACTGTGGCTTTTGGTGTACCGGGAGCAGCTAAAAGGCATGGAAAAAGAGATCACCATGGAACAACAGGCCCTCTATCTGTTAAAAGATCTGGCACTGGTAAAAGAGTGTGATTCGTTAAGTGAATTAAAAGAAAAGCTGATCTTAGGGGATGTTTCCTGGAGGCTGCTAAAAGAAAAACTGTCGTTTTCAGAAGAATTTGTACAAAATAATGCTGCTCGGATTGGCAACTTTCTATTTGTAGGCGGGGCTGAGATCATGGAAACTTTTCTGGAACGGCAGCCCTCCAAAATCGAAGAGATCCGGAGACTGGTTACAGCAGAGCTTCTTGGAAAATTTGACGAACTGAAATATCCATCTGGGGATCTCATGCGTGAGATTGATTTTGAGGTATCCGAAGAAGCGGAAAAAGAATGGAAAATAGATCGGACTTTTACCAGCAAAAACTTGGTATTAAAAGAGGAAACCGGTCTTCTTCCAGTTATGCAGATCGGAGAGGTCCCAAGCTATTCCTGCCTCTCCTACCGCTCAGGGTTAAACAGCGATTGCCTGTTATCCTGCTTTGATTCGAATAAAAAGTTTTTCTTTATCCGAAAAAATGGACAGGTGGTATTTCGGGCCATGATACGATTGACAAAGGGATCCTATGTGGGTGACAGAATGCGAAAAAAGATCCAGTTTGCAGATCTGTCAGGAGCTGGGAAACCAAAAGAAGAGGAAGGGGAGGAACTGGTATTGTTCTTGGAGCGCTATTACGAGAAGAATCTGACAAATGAGGAAATGGACCAGGCCGTATATCTTGCATTTGTGGCTGCAAAAGAAAAAGCCAAAAAGCTGGGAGCCAGGTTGGTTCTTAGCTGTTACTACCAGGATGATGTGAAAACAAAGGAATATATAAAGAGTAACTACTATTTATATATTTCCAAATCCAAAAACGGCAGCCAATACCTGGATAGCCTATACGGGGAAGCGTCAGTATCGGATTCCGGAGACTATAGCAGCAATATCTTTTTGCTGGAAAATAAAGAACAGGAGGTAGCTGCGTGAGCGTGCAGGAACTAAGAAAAGAAAGGGCGAAGAAGTTAAGATATAAAAAGCCCATTGCAAAAGGACTGAATTGGCAGGATATTTTAAGAAAAGATGAGCGAGGAAGTGTGTATGGCAAGGGCATTGTATGATTTATGTAGAAAGGACGGAACGGTGATGGTTTATTCCATCACCGGACCAGAAGTGGCAGCAGCAATCGGCTGTAAGCTGCAGGATGTTTATAATTCTGCGTGTTATGGACAATTGATCCAGCATACCTATTATGCGGAAGTGATTGACCGTCCGCTTAGCAGGCGAAAGGATATTACCCTCTTAACGGAGTATGACCGTGTCCGCAAGGTATTTTTACGAAAGTATGGAAGCGCATCGGAGAAAAGAGACGTGACAAGATAAAAAGAAAAGGGATAAGAGAGGAACCCATTTATGAGAAAAACCGAACAGAAAGAGTTTTGTGAAAGATATGACGCAAGAAGGACATTTTATAATTGTCAGCTGAAGGTGCCGCAGGTATCTTCTAAGCTGGAAACGCTGTTTGCAAACAGTAAAATCGAATGCAGGGAGCTCTATGAAAACCAGATGGAGAAGATCACTGATGCAAAGAAGCTGGCAGACTGGATCCGCGATACCTATATGCGTGTTAATAAAGAGCGTGGCGTGTTATATGCAAGAGCGTGCCTTACGGTGATGATGGCAGCTGGCTATTCAGTCCGCGGCATGCGTCTTCCACATAAGAACGAATGTGTGACAACCTGGTGGAAGTTAAAACATGTCATGAAAAGAAAAGAGCAGCTTATTGTAACCTATAGAAGTGCATTAGGTCCGCTCCAGAAGGAAAAGGCAGTTGTATTTGGAAGAGAGTAGGATTAGGGGGCTGAAAACAGCCCCCTTTGGTGGGAGAAAGTTATTGAAATGACCATATTAGAAATGTTATATATATAATTAATTTTTAAAAAATCTTTTAGAATGATTGACAAATTTATAGATAAATGTTATGATTTTGACAATAAATAAATAATAATGTGGTCGGCTCCTAAAGAGCCTGTTTAAGACAATCCAGTGGAAATCTGGAACTAAACCTTTGTGTTTACCTGTGTATAGCATTTTATATAAAGTGCTTAAGTCAGACCATACTACACGTTGGCGGAGACTCCTATATTTGTTTATGGAGACTTCGCTTTTGTTATCTAAATGTGATTTTTCATAGTTAGGATCTGAGCTATAGGCAGACTTGATTTGAAGAATAAAGAAACAGGAAGGAGGGTCACAGGTCGGATTAGCAACAAAATGATAACTAAAAATTATAAAAAGAAAAATGGTCTTAAATTGAAAGGAGACAACACCATGAAAAAGAATTTTAAACGAGTATCCGCTATTATCTTAGCAGCAGCAATGTCAATGAGCTCAAGCGTAATCGCTTCCGCAGCAAAGATGAATATTTATGTTAGAGATTACGATCAGAAAGTAACAAATATTTATCAGGAAACTTCAACTACCCCAACAATTGTACTTGATACAAATCCTGGTGAGTCTATCTATGAAGCTATTGCAAAAGGAAAAGTAGCAAGCGATTCTAATAATGCGTTAACAGCAAGCATTAGTTCTAATTGGAATAAAGTAACCAATAAAGATGGCTCAATTGACTGGTATTTGATTTCTATGGGAATTAATAACCGTGCTAAGACATCGTTTGCTACAAAAACAAATGACAATAACTATTCAGATTTGGAATACGATGATGAAGGCAATATCATTCATGGTGTATGGAGCGGACATTCTTGGATGTGGCTGGAAGGTGGTATGGAAAGTATTAACAGTACAGCGTATCCGGAATATACAATGAGTGATGCTGTGTGTCCGGCAAGTGATTTTTCAATCATCTTAAGCTATGATCATTCTGAATTAAAATGGTAAGTAGGTGACGGTGAGAGATGAAACGTAAACAATTTTTTTTCATTCTTTCTACTTGCTTAGCTTTATCTGCATATAGTCCAGTAAGTGCAGCAGAAGCTACATTTAGTAGTTTTGAAGAAGATGAGACATTTGTATCAGAAGATGAGGACTCTTTTCGGGATGAAAATTATGATATTATAGATGATGAAAATGATGGCTATAATTTCGTTGATTCTGAAGAATGTGGAGAGACTGAACAGGCTGAAATATTTGCTGATGAAGCTGATACAGGATATAAAATAGTAAAAAATGGGGTACCAATCGAGTTTAAATATGATGGGACAACATTATATTTTAGGCTAACAGAGGGTGCAACAGAAGGAAAATTACCAGATTGGGGATCTGTTGCTGGAGCAATGTGGTGTCGTGGCACGCTACAGACAAGTGCACAGAACGTAACGAAAATCGTTATCGGTGAAGGAATAACAGCTATTGGCAAGAATAATTTTTGCAAAGGCGGAAATAAGTTATTTGAAAACTTAACAGAGGTTGATGTGCCGTCAACACTTTCTGAAATCGGTTTCGGAGCATTTCAGAATGACACTAAATTAGTGAAGTTTGATTTTAATAATATAAAATCAATTGGTGATGTTGCGTTTGCTGGCACTGGATTTACTGACGTTACAATTCCTTTAGATGGTGTTATTCTTGGAAGCAATGCTTTTTATAATTGCAAGAATTTATCATCAGTTTCCATTGGTGATTCTGAATTATCAGATGGAATATTTTCTGATTGTAATTCTTTAGCTGATATTCATTATGCGAGTAAATTAGTGAATATTCCAGCAAATGCATTTCAACGAACTGCACTATCCTCTTTTAATTTTGATGGAGTTGAATCTATCGGTAAAACAGCATTTCAAGGAACAAAATTAGAAACAATTAGTCTGCCAAATGTAAAAGATATTAGTTCTTATGCATTCTTAGGATCATCGGTGAAAAAGATTTCTTTCGGCAATGCAGAAATAAATGTTGCTGAAGATGCATTCTCTGATTGTAATGATTTGACATCAATTTGTTATGCTGGAAGCAGAGAACAGTGGAAAAATCTAGCAATCAGCGCATCAGTTTCTGAGAATGTTCAAATTCATTGCAAGGCAGATAGTGTAGAACCTAAAGTTGCTACTTGTACCGAAACAGGATTGAAAGAAGTTGGTGTTTGCGAAGTATGCGGTGATCATTATTCATATGCAGACGATGAAAACGTACTTCCTGTAGACACTGTGAATGGACACAACTGGTCAGAGGATTATGTGGTGGATCAGGAAGCAACCTGCACAGAGCCAGGTTCCAAGAGTAAACATTGTACAAGAGAAGGTTGCAATGCAAAAGATGATAGCCAGGAGATTGAAGTTCTCGGACATGATTATGTTTCCAAAGTGACAAAAGAAGCAACCTGCACAGAGAAAGGAATTCTTACTAAGACCTGTAGCAGATGCAACGATGTTGTAACAGAGGAAATTCAGGCACTTGGTCATGATTTTGCGAAAGACTATAGTGTAGATGTAAAAGCTACCTGCACAACTGATGGTGAGCAGAGCAAGCATTGTTCCAGATGTGATGCGAAAGAAGATGTGCAGAAGATTGCAGCACTTGGACATGATTTTACATCTAAAGTTACCAAAGAAGCAACCTGTACAGCTGATGGCGTGATTACCAAAACCTGCAGCAGATGTGGTGCAACTGAAACTGAAGCAATCAAAGCAACTGGACATAAGTTTGGTGACTGGAAAGTAACTGCTGAAGCAACTGTTTTCGCACCAGAGCAGCAGGAGAGAATCTGCGAGACTTGTGGAGAAAAGGAGACAAAGACAGTAGGTACTGCTTTAAAAGCGACTGCTACTGTAAACGCTTCCAGCGTAAAGCTGAAAGTAAAACAGTCCACATCTGGTCTTAAAGTTACTGGCCTTGCAAAGGGCGATTCTGTAAAGACATGGAAATCCACCAATACTAAGATCTTTACTGTAAAGGGATGTGCAAACGGTACCTGCAAGCTTACAGCAAAGAAGGCTGGTACTGCAAAACTTCAGATCACTCTTGCAAGCGGCCTGAAAAAGACTGTAACTGTGAAAGTGCAGAAAGCTGCTGTAAAGACTACAAAGGTTACCGTAGCAAATACAAAAGTAACAGTTAAGAAGGGCAAAAAAGTTACCCTGAAACCAGTGGTAACTCCATTTACCTCCAAACAGAAAGTTACTTACACAAGTTCAAATAAAAAAGTGGCAACGGTTTCCGCTAAGGGTGTTGTAACGGGAAAGAAAAAAGGAACAGCAAAAATCACAATTAAATCTGGTTCCAAATCAGTAAAAGTTACTGTTCGAGTAAAATAAGCATTAGGATCAAGGCTCTTCTTCCGTGAGGACGGGGAGCCTTTTTTAGAAGGAGTGGCTGAAAAGAATGAAAAAAATAGGACTATGGAAAAAAATAGCCAGTTGGCTGCTTGTTTTTTTGTTGGTATTGCAAATCCCAGTAGATACATTTGCAGAAGAATGGATTAGCGGGAACGATATTTCTGTAGAAACAGATTTTACAGAAAATGAGAATTCAAATAATGAAGAGGAAGAAAACACTGATTTTTATAGTGATGGAAATATAGAAGAATCAGAAGGTGATAGTTTTACTGATTCAGATGAACTGCCAGAGGCAGATATTGTTTCTTTTAGTGATGGAACCAGTCTGTCCGAAGATACAGAGACACAGGAAATTCAGGTTACTGTGAGTGTAAGCAAAGACGGTAAATTTTTAAATGACAAAGACGGTAAGCCTATGGCTGGCCGTACCGTATTGCTTAGTGGCAAGGCGTCTTACACTATGGATGATGCCCTAAAACTGGCGCACGACTTATATTATCCAGGTGGTTCTGAAGCGGGATATGATTATCATGCAGATGATAGTGGTTTATATTATGGGCTTATTTACAAATTATGGGGAATTAATCGCGATGATGTTCCGTTTATAAAATCGGTATTAAACAATGATAGCGCAAATTATCAAACTTCTTTAAATAGATTGATTCATGACGGTGATGATCTTTGTTTCTTTATTCAAAAACGAAAAAGTGTGGATTCTTATGCATATTTTACAAGGAAAACACAAACGGTTTTTGCAGGGCAGGATATAACGTTACAGCTGAAAGAAACAAGTGATGCACATATTTATAGTAATTGCCAAAGCGCATCTATTTATATTGACGGAGAAAAGGCAGAAGGTTTAATTACAGATGAACAGGGTAAAGTAACTATATCAGGATTGGAATCACGGGAGAAACCATATTTTATTACGGCAGAGAAAATGGAAGAAACTGCTGATGGTGATAGAGCTACTTTAATATCAGCTGCTTATTCCTATATAACAGTTATTCCAAATGAAAGTGTTAAACAATCTTGCATAGATACAGTAACACTTCATTTTGAGACGGAAGAAAAAGAAAAAGATATTGCTCTTAGTGTATTAGATGGAAGCCAGGCATTTATTGTTCCAGCGGAAATGACATATGTAAATACGCATACTAACAAAACAGATATGTATGTTAACGTAGGCATGAAAGAAGCAGTGAGTGATGACTGTCATGTTTATGCTGTTTATACGAGTCCGCGAGATCAAGCGGAACATAGAGTTAGCTTAATCCAAAATAAATATGTATATTTAAGCCAGGCAATTTCTAAAGATGCTATATTGGATCAAGGAAAAGGATATAATTTGGCTATTCGATCAATACGGATAGAAGTAAGTAAGAATGGCAATGTTATTGATTCTTGCGATCTTGAAATTCGTTATCGTAATCATTTAAAAGAAATAAAAGTTATTGACCCCAAAAATCACGAAATCCCGTCCAATCTAGAAGACTCATTGGATAACCAAGAACTTATTGTCAATATGCCAGAGAATATTGAACATATTAATCTTGAACTAGAAGCATACGGATATAACTCTTCTCTTAAAGTAATGTTGGAGGAAGAGGAAATTAAACCGGATTATTTAGGCAAATACTGTATTGTACCAAATTGGGATAATAAAGAAGAGTATATAGCGACAATAGAAATTATTGAGAGTAGCGACGTATATTGTCAGGAAACAGCCAAATACTCTTTGATTATAAAAAAGAGTGGAATTGACTATACTCCAGATGTTACATTTAAAGAACCATTTACTAATATAAAAACATTACATTTGGGAGAGACACCTTTAACGATAAGTGTGCAAGCGTCAGTGCCAGGCAATGGAGAGGGAAAATTTACTTATCAATGGTATTATTTACAGAGTACAGAGCGGTATTTTAGAGCATGGAATTATCCAAAAACAGCTTGTAAAATCATAGAAGGGGCTACAGAACCTACTTATACTGTAGATACAAATGAAGCTAGTTCAGAAAAATGTTATTGCTGTGAAGTTACTTATGAACTGAATGGAAAAAAATATAGTGAATGGAGTTCGTTTGGTCAGTACGAAGTACTTCCGGAAACTGTTTCTTCCCCTGTAATAACAAAGCAACCTGAAAGTATTATATATGTAAAAGGTAAGCCGATAACTTATCAGCTCAAAATAGAGACGGAAAAATCGCAATGGTTTACAGAAGACACTTTATATCAATGGTATAAAAACACTGAAAATAATTCCGAAAATGGAACTTTGATTCCAGGTGCTACAAAAGATTCTTATATACCACCAATTCCAGACGATGGCACGATGTACTATTACTGTAAAGTAAAAACAAAAAGGCTGGAAAATTGGTTTGATTCGTTTTATAGTGAGGAAATCTGCTCTGATGTTGCAGCTATGACTGCAGTGGATGAACCATTTCCATGGGAAGGAAATGGCACTGAAGAATCTCCTTATCTAATTCAAAATCTGTCTGATCTGGAAGCTCTGCAAAAGAAAGTCAATGAAGACGGATTCGATTTTTATGGAAGCAATTTTTCTTTAAAAGAAGATATCAATCTTCCATCAGACTGGAAACCAATTGGTACAATCCAACCTGGAAACACCAGCACAGGGAATGGAAAATATATTTGGCCATTTTCTGGAATCTTAAATGGCGAAGGGCACACGGTCACAGTCGCGACAAATGGAAAGCCGCTGTTTAATTATGTCCGTGATGCAGTGATTGAAAATCTCAATCTTTTGGGAGAACAGATTAATGGATATGGTCTGGTTGACCGTTATACAGTTGATTATGGTCCTGACGGTATTTATAACACAGGATGTCCGGATGCAGTTACGATTCGGAATGTTACGTTAAAATCTGGCATGAGTACCAAAAAGGCAGGACTGATTGGAGGATATGCTTCCGGAGCCAACTCGATTGTAATTGAAAACTGCAAGGCAGAGAGTGGTGTTCTGATCGGATATACAGGTCAGGAATCCAGTATTGGAACTTTTGCTGGTACAATTAATGGAATTATTCGCAACTGTAGCAGTTCAGCAACTGTGAAAGGATTAAACAAAGTCGGAGGGTTAGCTGGAGCTAAAGGCCAGTCTATGGGCTCCTGTACCATTGAAAACAGCAGCTTCACTGGAACCGTAAATGCTACTGGCAAGTGGGTAGGAGGAATCCTGGGAAGCGGCTATGAGGCAGATTCTGCTCCGAATACTCCGGTTGCTTCCGTGAAAAACTGTTATGTAGCAGGAACCATCAGTGGTGTATCGAACGTTGGCGGTATCTTTGGCGGGGAACCAAGCTGCATGCAGTGTTGGGGAAATGGAAGTGGATCTATTTCTAACAACTTCTTCTACGGCACTGTTTCTGGAAAAACCAATGTAGGAGCCATTGTCGGATATTTAAAGAGCTTCGATAAATTCCAGGGAATTTCCAACAACTATTACCTGGACTCCTGTGGTGCTACCCAGGGAATCGGTGAAGTGGAAAACATCCTGACCGTGGAAAATGATCCTAAATGTGGAATCGACTACGAATTTAACCAGAACGATTACTGCTTTGCAAAGACCGCCGGGGAATTTGCCGACGGCACTGTAAAGGATGGCTTAAACAGCGGCAACTACCACAACTGGGAGCAGGGAGAGAATTATCCGGTTTATGGAACTGGCGCTTACCCGACAGGGCTTACCCTTACCGGAGATTACAAAACAGAGTATTATATCGGAGAAGAATTAGATCTTTCCGGCGGTACCTTTACCGTTACCTGGAGTGATGGAAGCAAGACCAATCCATCTTTTGAAGAAATCACAGTGCTCGGTTATGATCCCCAGACCAGGGGCAGCCAGATGCTTCAGTTAAAGTATGGGGCGGTTGAAACAACCATTACGGTGAAGGTGCTGGTAAAAGCAGAAAAGATCACCGTTTCCTTTACACTCCTTGGAGATAAAGCCCATGACAGTGATACGGACGGTGAGGTACATACCTTAAAGGCAGGAAACCTGGAGACCTGGATTCAGGAGACCAGTGTAGATACTGACAGCAACGCAACGGTACTGGATGTACTGGAAAAAGTGCTTGCAGACAATCAGCTTGAATACAGCAATCCAAAGGGCAACTATATTGATTTTATCACCAAAGATGGGGAGAAGCTTGGAGAGTTTACCAATGGAAAGAATTCCGGCTGGATGTACACCTTAAACGGAATCCATTCCGATCTTGGTGTCAGTGAGCAGTTTTTAACAGATGGAGATGAAATTGTCTTCCATTATACCGATGATTACAAACAGGAGCATGACCATAAGTGGGTAGAAGGCTGGACTTCCGACGCAGAAGGCCACTGGCATGAATGCAAATCTGATTATGGAACCTGTGACATCACTGATAATACGAAAAAGGGCGGTTATCAGAAACATACCTATGGAGATGGCAAGATAATAACCGCAGCTACCTGTAAAGCAGAGGGAAAGAAGGAATTTACCTGTCTGGTGTGTGGCTATACAAAGACGGAAGTTATTCCAAAAACCAGCCAGCATTCCTATGATGCTGGAACCATCACCAAACAGGCAACCTACACCGCAGCCGGGGAAAAGGTTTATACCTGTACCGTATGTGGGGCAACCAAAACAGAAGTGATCCCGATGCTTACTCACGAGCATAACTTCACCTGGACGGTCATTTCCAAAGCGACTGTATTTGCTCCGGAAAAACAGGAGGGAATCTGCTCCATCTGCGGTGCAAAACAGAGCCGTGATAACGGAAGCAAGCTCACCGCAACCATGAAGTTAAATGTAACCTCCATCAAGCTTCAGAAGAAACAGGCTACGACAAAAGTAAAGGTTACCGGTCTGGCAAATGGGGATTCCGTGAAGTCCTGGACTTCCAGCAACAAAAAGATTGTGACCGTGGATAAAAACGGCAAGATCAAGGCTGGCAAGAAAACTGGAAATGCGAAGATCACCATCACCTTAAAGAGTGGCAAGAAAGCAACCCTGAAAGTGAAGGTACAAAGCGCGAAGGTAAAAACAACTAAGATTACCGGATTAAAGACGAAGCTCACCTTGAAAAAAGGAAAGAGCCTTACCTTAAAGCCAGTGGTTGCGCCAATCACCTCCCAGGAGAAGGTGACCTACACCACTTCTAATAAGAAAGTAGCAACCGTTACGAAAAATGGTGTGATAAAAGCGAAGAAAAAAGGCACAGTAACCATTACGGTAAAATCCGGAAAGGTTACCAAGAAGGTCAAAGTAACCGTAAAATAAGAATCGGAACATCCACCAATGTCGGAGAAAAGTTCTCTGGCGTGGTGGATGTTTTTTCTGGTTAAAAGAAACTGGGGAAAATAAAAGAAACCAGGAAAGGACCAGAAACTATAAATCCAGATGACAGTCCCCTCAAACAATGCTACAATACCTGTAGAGAAAGAATAAAAAGAAAGGGAAGCGTATGAACCAAAAACGAAAAAAGTGGTTGACCTTGTTATTAAGTCTGTTACTGCTTCTATGTGCCAGCGTGTTTACAGGCTGTGGGGGAGAGTCCTCTTCCGGGGAGCCTGCGACCTGTACGATCGAGATCTCCTGTGCGACGGTCCTGGATCACATGGAGGAGTTAAAGGAAACCAAAAAAGAGTTTGTCCCGGAGGATGGACAGATCCTAAAAAAGACAACGGTCTCATTTACCACAGGGGAGAGCGTCTTTGATATTTTAAAAACCATCTGTGGGGAAAAGGGGATTCAGATTTCTTCGAAGTACACCCCACTCTATGACAGCTACTATGTGGAAGGAATTAACCAGCTCTATGAGCTGGACTGCGGAAAAAATTCCGGCTGGATGTACAGTGTCAATGGGACATTTCCCAATTATGGGGCATCTGCGTACAAGCCAAAAGACGGGGATGTGATCTTGTGGGTGTACACCTGTGACCTCGGAAATGATGTGGGAAATCCCTACCAGGAAGACGAAAAATAGCAAGGTAAGCTCACCTGGTTCTAAAACACCAATCATGCAAAAATATTCATAGATTGCCAAAATTTGACAGATACCATTTCAAATGCTATAATAACAATATTTGATATAGGTAGAACTATCAGAGATCGAAAAATCAAATAACCAGACATGGTTCAGCCAGATGTGGCTGATTTAGGAAAATTCGGTGCGATTCCGGAACCATAATCACTGTATGAAATTAGCGGTACATAACAGCGCATTTTAAGTCAGCATATTCCACTTGTCGTAAAGGACGGAGGCTCATCGAAGTAATGGGGCTCTGTTTTTGTTACCCAAAAAAGCGGAGGAAAGAAAAGAATGCGTGTTTATAAAGATGAAGAAATGCGCTGGAGCATGTTGCGGTATGACAGCCGCACATTTACAGCACAGCAGGCCAAAATGTTAAAAGGAGATGTTACAAGGAAGGAAATTCCGGAAAAATATATTTACATTGACGACGGCTGTTTTCGGGGAGACGGACGGATGAGAGAAGTCATTCTCCCACCAAATTGTAAGATCATTGGACGGGAAGCCTTTTTCCAGTGCCAGATCCGAAAGGAAGTTGTTCTTCCTAAGACATTGACGGAAATTAAACGGCGGGCGTTTTCAGAAAACCACAGCCTGCGTGCAGTCCATTTTCCGGCGTCCCTAAAAACCTTAGGACCAAAAGCTTACCGTGATTGTACCAATCTATTAAGAGCCGTGTTTGCAAAAGACTCAGAGTGCCGGGAAATTCAGGAGGGAGCATTTGATTCCTGTTCCAAGCTAAAAAGACTGGTGCTGCCAGACCACGTTGAAGTGATTGGAAGTAAAGCGTTCTTTCGGTGCAAGGAGTTAAAAAAGGTAATTTTCCCAGATACCTTGAAGGTAATCGAGGCAGAGGCGTTTCGGTTTACAGGCCTTGAGGAATTAAACCTTCCGGAAGGTTTAGTAGAACTTGGCGATAGTGCCTTTTTCAAATGCAACAACTTAAAACATGTTGTGATCCCGGAGAGTGTGGATGTGATCGAACGCTGGGTATTCCATGGCTGCAACCGGCTGGAAAGTGTGGAAATCCGTCACGATCCGGAGTATGTCGGTCCGTGGATCGTTAATAAGAGCTGTACCATTCGCTGTTATAAAGGCAGCAAGATGGATGCCTATTGTGATGAGTATGAACTGAAGAGGGAGTATATCGGTGCCGAAAGCGTTGTCAATGAATAAAGAAAAAAACAACAGAACGTGTGCAAACCTTACGGTAATGGATACCTTTTCTGCCTGTCATCCTTTTTTGAATTTTTTCTATTTTACAGTGGTACTTTTTTTTACCATGTTCAATCAACACCCGGTGTTCATCGGGATCTCTTATATTGGAGCATTTTCCTATTCGTTTTTATTAAACGGATGGGAAAAGACTCTGAAACAAAGCTTTCTTCTTACTCTGCCAGGTCTTCTCATTGTGGCACTATTAAATCCCATGTTTAATCATTACGGGGTTACCATGCTGTATTATGTAAAAAGCAGCGGCAACTGGATCACCCTGGAAGCACTTGTGTACGGTGTGGTGCTTGGCGCTGTGATGTTCGTAGTCATCCAGTGGTTTTCCTGTTACAATAAAGTGATGACAACGGATAAATTTATCTATCTGTTTGGGCGGATCATTCCGGCGCTTTCCCTGATCTTATCTATGGCGCTTCGGTTTGTGCCAAGGTTTACTGCACAGTTAAAAGTAATCCGAAGCGGGCAGAAAGCCATGGGACGGGATGTATCAGAAGGAAGCCTTTTTGCGCGTATCCGCCATGGGCTTAACATGCTCTCCATCCTGGTTACCTGGGCGCTGGAAAACGCCATTGAGACCTCTGATTCCATGCGAAGCAGGGGATATGGTCTGAAGGGAAGGACTGCGTTTTCCATTTACCATTTTACAAGAAAAGATAAGTATGTCCTGGGAATGATGATCGGACTGTCTGCTATATTTACAGGGGGCTGTATCAAAGGGGCTGCCTATGCAAGTTATGATCCCAGAATCCTGTTAGCTGGCTTTACCATCCAGGGATACGCGGCACCCGTTTCGGTTTCCCCGTTACTTGCCCTGCTTACCTATCTTTGTTTTGCAGCCTTTTGTTTTCTTCCAGTGCTGCTGGATGTGACAGAAACCATCCGCTTTTCCTATAGCAGGAGAAAAGAAACGGCGGACCTTGAAATGACGTATCAAAAAATTTACCAGACTCTGGAACAGGAAGGAACAGACAGATGAATCTTGTAGAAATAAAGGATTTCGGGTTTTCCTATCCGGAAAGTTCCAGAAAAGTTCTGGAGCATGTAAACCTGAACATAAAAGAAGGAACCTTAAATGTTATCATGGGAAGGAGCGGTTGTGGAAAAAGCACCCTGCTTCGCCAGTTAAAAAGCGTGCTTGCACCAGCTGGAGAAAAAGAGGGAGAGATCCTCTATCGGAATATTCCGCTTAGGGATACCGACCACCGCACACAGAGCCAGGAGATCGGGTTTGTGATGCAAAATCCGGACAACCAGATCGTGACCGATAAGGTATGGCATGAGCTGGCGTTTGGACTGGAAAGCCTTGGGTATGACAATGCCACCATCCGGCTTCGGGTGGCAGAGATGGCAAGTTATTTTGGTATCCAGAAGTGGTTTTATAAAAATGTATCGGAATTGTCAGGCGGGCAAAAACAGCTTCTAAACCTGGCTTCCGTGATGGCCATGCACCCGTCTTTACTGATCCTGGACGAGCCAACCTCCCAGTTGGATCCCATTGCAGCTTCCGATTTTCTGGAGACCGTGAAGAAGATTAATCGTGATATTGGGACTACTGTACTGCTCACCGAACACCGCCTGCAGGATATCATTCCGTATGCCGACCAGGTGTTTGTCATGGATGAGGGTACCCTGTTTATGGAAGGGACACCCCGGGAGATTGGAACCAAATTAAAGGAACAGCACCACGGCATGTTTTTATCCATGCCGGTTCCCATGCAGATTTATGCAGGGACAGAGAGCACCCTTACCTGTCCCCTTACCGTAAGTGAGGGCAGACAGTGGATCCGGGAATATATAGAAGAAAAAGGAATAAAAAAAGAACAGATCCAGCAGGCCAACCAAAGGTTGGAAAGACAGGGGGAGAAAAACAAAAACGAAACGGCAGGGCTTTTTGGGCATTTCAAGCGCCAGAAAGAAAATACGCCCCCAGCCATCCAGATGAAGGATGTCTGGTTTCGGTATGAAAAGGACAGCCCCGATGTCATTCAGGATCTGTCACTGGAAGTAAAAAAGGGAGAATTCTATGCCCTGGTAGGGGGAAACGGAACCGGAAAGAGTTCCACCTTATCTTTACTTGGACGAGTACACCAGCCGTACAGCGGCAGAATCTACCTGGATGGAAAGGATCTTCGTTCCTTTTCCGACCGGGAGTTATACGGTGGGTATCTTGGTGTTATGCCACAGAATCCCCAGAGCATCTTTTTAAAAAAGACGGTACTAGAAGACCTTTATAGCGTGATCGGCGGAAAAAAAGAAAAGCCGTCCAGCGAGTACCCCATTTCCATGAAAAAGGAAAAAGCCATCGAGGGGATTGTAAGCCTTACCCATTTGGAAGGGTTGCTTAACCGCCATCCCTATGATTTAAGCGGCGGGGAGCAGCAGCGGCTTGCCCTTGCAAAAGTGCTTCTTCTTCGCCCGAAGATCCTTCTCATGGATGAACCGACCAAGGGAATGGATGCGGAATACAAAGAAGAGCTTGGAAGTATTTTAAAGAAGCTGCAATCCCATGGAATGACGATTTTCATGATTTCCCATGACGTGGAATTTGTAGCCGAGTATGCGGATACGACAGGCCTGTTTTTTGAGGGAAATGTGGTGACAAGCAAAAAGACAAGAGACTTTTTCGCTGGAAATAATTTTTATACCACTGCGGCAAACCGTATGGCAAGAGGTCTGTTTCCAGAGGCAGTTACCGGAAAGGATGTGGTGTCATGCTTGACGAATCCCAGTTAGATGAATTTCTGGATGAATTCTTTGGGGAAGAAAAACCAGCTTCGGATGCCGCCCGTTTAAAGAATTCGGGAAAACAAAATCCTTTCCGCCGAAATGAAGTTCCTTCTGAAGAACTGGAAGAATACACCCTTCCGTCTGACGGAATGATTATCCGCCAGATGGAGCGCCAGGGAAAGGTAAGCCGCCGCACCTGGTTTGCATTTGCGGTCATGCTGATCGTGGTACCAATCCTTCTATTCTTCTCTGTGAAGATATGGGGAGGGCGAAAATACCTGCTCTGCAGCCTGATCGTAGTAGTGGCTGCCATGCTTCCCTTTTTTATGATGTTTGAGGGCAGGAAGCCAAAGGCAAGGGAGATCATGGTGATCTCGGTATTAGCTGCCATTGGCGTAGCAGGACGTGCCGCCTTTTTCATGGTGCCAAGCTTCAAGCCTGTGGCTGCTATCGTGATCCTAACCGGGATTTCCTTTGGCGGGGAGGCTGGATTTTTAGTTGGCAGTCTTACCATGCTGATCTCCAACATGTTTATGGGGCAGGGTCCCTGGACACCCTGGCAGATGTTTGCCTTTGGTATGATCGGATTTCTGGCAGGGATCCTGTACCAGAAGGGGATTTTAAAAGCCAGGAAGTTCGATCTTTGTATCTATGGATTTTTAAGTGTCTTTTTAATTTATGGCGGCATTATGAATCCTGCCAGCATCCTGATGTCCTACGGGTACATTACAAAAAGCAGCCTGATCGCTTATTACATTTCAGGTGTGCCTGTGGATCTGGTACATGCAGCCTCCACCGTGATCTTCCTGTGGCTGCTTAGCCGCCCGCTTCTGGAAAAACTGGAGCGGATCAAGGTAAAATATGGGCTGATACAGGAAGCAGAGAACCGATAATAGAAAAATAGATGTAAGTGGAATTTGATTTTTTAAAGAAGGAGAAACGAAAAATGTTAAATCCCAAAATGAAAAGGAAGGAATGCTATCTTGCCGGAATACTGGCGGCGGCAGCTGCCATCAGCCTGTTATCCGGGTGTGGAGGCGGTACTCCGTCCTTAGAGGAAGCATTAAAGAAAACTGCTTCCTATGAACAGACAAGTATTCCCTCCCCAGCTTCCGATTCCCTCGGCGGTGAGTGGACGGTGATCGCACTGGCACGCTCCGGGGAAGAGGCAGAGGACGGCTATTACGAAAAATACAGGGCAAACTTAGAAAAGCGTGTCAAGGAGCAGGAAGGGGTATTAAGTGAAAACCGCTATACCGAGTATGCAAGGGCTGTCCTGGCTTGTAAGGCCATCGGGATCGATCCTTCTGATATTGGCGGGTATGACCTTATAAAGTCCCTGGAAGATTTTGAGGCTGTTACGGCACAAGGGTTAAATGGAGCCGTGTATGCCCTTCTTGCCTTAAATGCGGACCGCTTGGAGATAGACGGGGAATTGGAGCAAAAGTATCTGACCTACATAGTGGAACAGGAAAAACCAGCTGGTGGATTTTCCTTAGATGACAGTTCCGATACCGCAGATGTGGATCTGACTGCCATGACCTTACAGTGCTTAGAGCCCTATGCCACAGAGGAAGAAATCAGTGCCATCATTGACCGTGGCGTGGAATTTTTAGCGGACGCGCAGGCAGAGGATGGCGGTTATGAGGCGTATGGGGATAAAAGCTCTGAGTCCGTTTCCCAGGTGATCCTTGCACTTAGCACGTATGGGATCGACTGCAACAAGGATGCACGTTTCCAGAAAAAGGAAAAAGGGCTTTACGACACCCTGATGGAGTATTATAAAAAAGATGGAAGCTTTTCCCATGTATTAGATGGGGACAGCGATCCCATGGCTACCGACCAGGCGTTTTGTGCAATGGCGGCATACAGCCGGTTTTTAAATGGCAAAACCAGTTTTTATGATATGAGCGAATCCAATTGACACATAAGAAAAAGAATCTGGATCAGCCAGTAAAAAGGGCAGGAGGAAAGAAATGGCAGATAAGATCACACAGCTTCAGAAGGAGCTTGGAACCATTATAAAAGGAAAAAAAGAAGTTACGGACAAGATCATCATGGCAGTGCTGGCAAGAGGACATGTGCTTTTGGAGGATGTCCCTGGTGTTGGAAAGACAACCACAGCTTTGGCACTTTGCCGTCTTATGGGAATGGATTTTAACCGGATCCAGTTTACGCCGGATGTAGTCCCTTCCGATGTAACCGGATTTACCATGTACGAAAAACAGACAGGCAAATTCATCTACCGCCCAGGTTCGGTGATGTGCAACATGCTTCTGGCGGATGAGATCAACCGAACCTCCAGCAAAACCCAGGCAGCTCTTCTGGAAGTCATGGAAGAGGGAAAGGTAACGGTAGATAACGAGACACATCCCGTTCCCCAGCCCTTTGTGGTCATTGCAACAGAGAACCCTACCGGTTCTTCCGGAACCCAGATGCTGCCGGAATCCCAGTTAGACCGATTTATGGTCAGCCTTTCCATGGGCTACCCGGATCACGAAAACCTGGTAGAGCTTCTTCGGGACCGGCAGACAGTAAATCCGTTGGAGAGGGCGAAAGCAGTTATTACAAAAGAAGAAGTCGTAGATTTACAGGATCAGGTACAAAAGGTATATATGGCAGATTCCATCCTGAACTATATTGCAACCCTTGCGGAAGCCACCAGAAACCATCCTATGATTACACTTGGTCTTAGCCCCCGTGGAACCCTGGCTTTATGCCGTATGACAAAAGCGGCAGCATTCATGGAAGAACGGGATTATGTGATCCCGGAAGATGTAAAAAGAGTATTCACAGATGTAACCGCACACCGCATGATTCTGGATTCCAGAGCCAGATACCAGGAACAGAGTGCGAAGGATATTCTGGAAGAGATTTTAAAGGATACAGAGGCACCGAAGGTAGAGGGATAATGAAAAACAGGATTTTACTACTCATATGGTTTATACTGCTTGCCCTGGCTGCGGTTTTTACCGGAGCCTGGGTATATGCCGTCCTTTTGCTTTTGTCCGCCCTTGCGGTAGTGGCGTTTTTGCTGCTTGGTTTCTTTTGCGGAAAAAAGATCACCATGAAGCTAAAGATCCCAAAAGCTGCAGAACAGGATGGAATCTGGAAAGGAAAGCTGCAGATCGTAAATGACTCTGTCCTTCCGGTATTTTTAGGAAAAGGCAGCCTGCAGCTGGAAAATCGTTTTACTGGGGAACAGATGGAGCTTCCATTTTCGTTTTCCCTTAAAGGAAGAGGGAAAAAAAACATTGACTTCCAGGGAAAAAGCCAGTGGTGCGGCTGTATTTACGCCACCTTACACACCTGGCGCTCCTATGATTTCTTTGGTCTGGCAGGGCAGAAGAGGAAGGCTGAGTTGTCCGCCAGTACGGTGGTGATGCCTTGTGAGCAAAAGGAAGATTTTCGTTTTCTCACAAAAGAGGGCTTTGACATGGAGAGCTTCCGCTATTCCGGAGCCCGTCCCGGGGATGATCCTGGGGAGACCTTTGATATCCGGGAATATCAGGAGGGGGACAGCATTCGTCAGATCCACTGGAAGCTGACGGGCAAGTTAGATAAAATGATGATCCGCCAGAGAAGCTTCCCGGTGGATGATACGGTCCTGATCCTGGCAGAGCCCTATTTAAAGGAAAAAGCCCCAGCCGTAGCACAGACGCTTGGTGAAGTGTTTGCCGCAGTTTTAAATAGTTTTATGGAACAGGGCATTTCCTGTCAGGCTGGTGTTTTTGACCACAGCACCGGACATTTTTACATTGAAAAAATACGCACCCGCGAGGATTATGAAAATATTCTCTATTTATTCCTCCGCCACGGAGGGGAGGGGGAAAAGCCCTGCACCATCACAGAATATCTTCACACTCCGGGACAACAAAGATTTGCAAATTATATTTATATTACAGGCACCCCAGAAGAGGAAGATCTTAGAAGCCTTCGAACCCGGGGCGAGGTAACCGTTGTAGGCTGCGGAATCGCAGCGGATAAAGGAGAAACCATCACATGGAAGTATGGATCACAAGACAAGAAGAAAAACATAGAAGATACCTGCCCGGTATCCTGCTGGAAAGTATCCTGATTTTTCTGGTAAACGGCGTTGGGACCTTTGCGCTTTTGCATACCCTGATTCCGTCTGTGAATGGGATTCCTTTTTTGGTGAGCGTCGCTGTCACCGCCCTTTTCTGTGGCTTTCTTTTCAGGCTTCGGGAACATTTGGTTGCTGCGGTTTTCTCGTTAAGTGCAGCTGACGGGATCTGCCTGTTTGCATTTTCTGGCATGCTCTTAAATGGATTCCTTTCGCTCTGGAACCAGCTTGCAGAAGTTCTTGGGAAAAAAGCAGGGATTTATCTTACCATCTACCAGCTGAAGGATTCTGGAAAAGCAAATGGGGAGCTGGCTGCTTTTATTTTCCTTGGCATTGCATGTGGGCTGCTTGGCTTCTTAATCCTGAAGCTTCGGTGGTATGTGCTGCTCCTTCTTTTTGCGGCAGTCCTTCCGGTGGTTCTGGTAAAAACCAGCCTGCTTCCAGATACCAGGCTTTGTCTTTGCTTTTACGCTGGAACCCTGTTAGAATTAAACTACATGACGAAAAATAAAGGGGGAAACTTAGGTAACGCTGCCGATGTGTCCGCTTTTATTGCCGGGGCATTTGGTCTTCTTCTGGTTTCCGTTTTCGGGGGTGTGTTCCTTCAAAGCCTGGTGCCAAAGAATGAGTACCAGGACTCCCAGCTTGTGGCAAATGCCAAAGAAGAGGCATTAAGTGGACTTTCCAGGCTCCGCTACAAAGGGCAGGGGGCAAATTCCCTTCCAGATGGAAAGTTAAAGCAGACCGGAGCCTGGAGTGCGTCATCGGATACGGCACTTGAAATTACCATGGAGCATCCGGCTTCTTTGTATCTGCGTGGCTTTGTGGGAAGCGTTTATGACGGCTCTTCTTGGACGGAGATTTCCACGGAAGAGGCCTATGAAGAAAAAGACTTGTATTACTGGCTTCACCAGGAGGGCTTTTATGGAGAAACCCAGCTTCTAAATGCAAGAAATCTGATCCAGGACGATTCCCTCTCCAGTGAAAAAGGAATCATTTCGATAAATAATAAAACGGCAAGCAGTAAATACCTTTATACCCCGTATGAGCTCTCAGGTCTGCCAGACGGCTACACAGGCGAAAACGCCCAGGCGGACAGCACCCTGTACGCCAGAGGACTGTTTGGAGAAAGAACCTATCGTTTTTCCTCCCTTGGAAATCTGGTAAGTGATTTTACCACCCTTGGAGCAAAGGTCTATCAGACATTGACCGCTGGAAATAATGCAGGGGATGGCGGCGCGGATGCCGTCAGTTCCTACCGAAGCCAGGAGAGTTATTACAATACCTTTGTTTATCAGGAAGATACCGCTCTTCCAGCGTCCTTAAAAACCCTGTTTCAAAAGGAACTTGGAGACGGCGGAAACCGGGAGGAAGGACATACCGATTACTACACGGCAATCACCAGGATCCGCTCCTATCTGGAAAAGAACATGACCTACAGTTCCCAAACGGATGTCTTTTCTGAAGACGGGGATTTTACCGAGAATTTTTTAACCACCTCTAAGATCGGGCACAGCGTTCATTTTGCAACAGCGGCGACGCTTATGTTCCGCTATTATGGCATTCCCGCCCGGTACGTGGAAGGGTATCTGATCACCCCTCAAGATGTAGATGGGAAAACAGATGGCGAAACTATCGAAATCCCGGGAACTAACGGACATGCCTGGACAGAGATCTACATTGATGGACTTGGATGGGTTCCGCTTGAAATGACACCTTCCTATTACGGTATCATGGAAGAAGCCAATTTAAAAACAGGGCTGGAAGCCAAAGGAAAACTGGCAGCTTCAATCCCGGAGACAGAATCACAGCCTCCAGTGGAAGAGAACATCCGTACCAATTTCAGCCTGAAGCTGGCATTGTTTGGAATCGAAAAATTCCTTCTTCTGTTTTTGATCGTATTTGATACGTTTATGTTTCTGTTTATCCTGACGGTGATATTCTTAAGAGCGTTTACAAACCGAAAGAGAAGAAAGTGCTTTGCCTCCCAGGACACCAAACTGGCAGTCCGGGCGATGGCTGGTTATGCCAGAGCGTTATACGAGCATGGCACACAGTATTCAGATGAGACCACATTACTCTATGAAAGAGTAAGAAAGATTGGACAAAAGGCAGCGTTTAGCCCCCATCCGGTATCGGCCTCCGAACGCCATGATACGGCAAGCTGTATCCGGCATTTAAAAAAGGAATTAAAAGCATCTGCAAGCTGGTATGACAGATGGATCATGAAATACATTGAAAGACTTTATTGACAGGAAAGGAGGCTGTTTATGAAAGAAAAAAAGAAAAGAAAAATACTGGCAGCGCTCATTCCTGTGGCAGTGCTTTTTCTGGCTGCTGTCGTTTTTGCACAGGGCGTATTAAAAAGTGAGCCCGAGGCAGTACCAAACCCGGTGCAGGGAATCAGTGCAGACAGCTCCTTAAAAGGGTATCTGGGAACCGGTTTTGCCTATGCAGGTTCTAAGAATGATGGAAACGGCGAGGAAATGGCAGAGCAGCAGGAACAGGCCCAGCTTCTTCCAGAAGAGACACCGACTCCTACGGTTACGCCGGAGCCGACAAAGGAACCAGTAATGCAGACGGTGACACCAACGCCTGAACCGGAGGAGAGCGTAACGCCCACCCCACAGGCAACTGTGACGGAAACGCCGCCAGAAAATAATAACAATACAAACCAAAATCAAGAGAATCAAAGTAATACGATTGAATATGATAACCAGGATGAACCAGACAATTCCGAACAGCCATCGGAAACACCAGATGCGGATGATAACCGGAACCAGGACGGGGCGCAGACTCCGGATGAGGATCTGCCACCTGTTACCCCGGCACCGGAAGAGCCGCAGATCACTGCGACACCTGCCCCTACGGAAAGTCCAGAGGAACCGGTAGA
>NZ_JBCOMJ010000019.1:0-97388 GCF_040924225.1 Ruminococcus sp. RTP21484sp1_RTP21277st1_D2_RTP21277_210401
CTGAATCAACGTGTGTTACACTGCGTTCCAAGGTATAGCCCAGCTGGGCTTCCAGCTTGCTGTCATTGGAAATAACCTGTCCGTCATCCTCGTTAATGTAAATGTAACTCATGTTGGAGTGACCCTGGGAATAATTTTTCAGAATCTGCTCCTGCTGGATATAAAAGTCAGTTCTGGAAAGAAGGCTGTAAAGAGATTCGAAAGCCTCATCTATGCGGTCGTTCCATTTGGCATTGGAATTTAGAACATCCAGAATGCTGTCTGCGCCTTGGGGCGGATAAGCCTCTGTTGGTTCATAATATCCATCATAGAGGGAGATGGAATCATAGAGCACTTTGCCGTCCCCGGATGTGATCTGAATGCCGGAAAGATCATCCATTACACCATATTGCATGTCGTTTTTGATGTCTTCGATAAGCTGTTTGAGATTTTCATCGTAGGATGCTATTTCAGTTGCAGAGTCACTGAATCCGTAATACTCCATATCCACAGAAAAATCCAGCTCTCCACTGTCAATTTTTTCCAGAAAATCCTGAACATAATAATAATGCCGGGAAAGTGACTCGCCGGCAGAAGAAGCCTGGTGGCAGATCACAATGGGATTTCCACTGGAGGTATCAAAATCCTGCGCCCATTTTTCCAGGTCTGAAACTGAATAGGCCAGACCGGAGGTGTTTTGAAAAGAGATTTCTTCATCGTTGGCAATTTCATTAAGATCAACTACTTGGGATGCAGATGTCTGATTTAAAGAAGTGTGAGCCGCAGATGAGGCATTTTTGTCAGATGACTGGGAAGCTTCATTTTGGGCAAGGCCTTTCCAGGATACATTAGTATAGGGAAATGTAACAGAAATTCCGTACATCACGTCATAGGCTGCGTCGTAGAGGGTATTGGCAAATGCCGTGGAATCCAGATAATCTTTCCCGGAATCAGAAAGCCTCAGACCATGTGCCAAAGAGGTAATTAAAAATAAACCTAAGAAGATTACAGCTCCCAGAAAAATATATTGCAATAGGAGCAAAAGCCCTTTGATACCAGGGCTGCGGTGCCATTTTTTCTTTTCCATATGATTAACCCCTTTCTTGATAATGTGCTGCTTATCGTATTGGTAACGCCATTTGGCATATCCAATAGCGAATCTTTCAAATACTTTTAATCAAAGCTTTTCAATTTTATACCCAAGTCCCCAGACAACTTTTAAATACCTGGGCTCCTTGGGATTGATCTCAATCTTTTCCCGGATATGCCGGATATGCACGGCAATTGTGTTATCTGCCGCAATTGCTTCTTCATTCCAGATATTTTCATAAATTTGATTGATGGAAAATACCCGGCCCTGATTCTTTATGAGAAGAAGCAGAATATTATATTCAATTGGCGTAAGCTTCAGGGCTTCGCCATCCACCTGAACTTCTTTCTGATCGTCATTCACCGTCAGCCCGCCGGTTGTATAAATATGCTGACTTTCACAGGAAACCGCTGCACCCAGCTGGGTATATCTTCGAAGCTGGGAACGAACCCTGGCAATCAGCTCTAAAGGACTAAAGGGTTTGGTTACGTAATCGTCAGCTCCAACATTCAATCCAAGAATTTTATCTGCATCCTCGGACTTTGCTGAAAGAATAATAATAGGGAGAGAATGCTCCTCCCTGATTTTCAAAGTTGCCCTGATGCCATCCAGCTTCGGCATCATAACGTCGATGATCAACAGATCCACCTCATTTTTCTGTAAAACCAAAAGTGCCTGTTGTCCATCGTAAGCCTTTAGAATCTGGTGACCTTCCTGTTCCAGATAAATGCTGATGGCTTCTACAATATCTTTATCATCATCACATACAAGAATTGTTGCCATTTTCTTTTTCACCTCCCCTGTAATATATAAGGTATCAGACAAAATTTAAGATGAAAGGGGTAAAATCTTAAGATATTCTTATGAAAATATTGTACGTAAGCTTATGGATACACTGCACCGTGTAAAAACGTACTTGTCCGATAAATATGAGTGTAAAAGAAAGCCACGCTAAATGCAACAACATTGTCGGCTTTTGTCAGCTTTTAGCTGCTCCACTCTTTTTTGAAAGTGAGCAATAGGGTCATCATACTGTTTTTCCAATTCATCCAGTCAGCCAATAGATTCTATTGTTTTCTGGCAGGAGCATTTCTTAGCTTTATCGTAATATGTGTCATTTTGCCTAAAAAAAACAGAAAAACTTTCGCGAGTTGACCTGTTGCGTATTGAAAAGGAATAGCTTATAATATTTTTAATAGTTTTAATCGTTGGATTTACATTCAGAAATGGAAAAGGATGCGTATGAGACAGGAGAAGAGAACTGAGACAATTACATACATAGTAGATGAGTCATATCGAATTCAGTATATGAGTAAAGCACTGATGAAACAGTTTTCGGATTTTGAGCCCGGAGAGATCTGTTATGAGAAGTTTCGGGGAAGAGAGAAGCCCTGTCGTAATTGCCCGTTGGCACATCCGAACCGGAAAACAGATTTATTTTATAATGAAGATCAGGGGAAATGGCTGAAAATCAATGCTGGAGAGGTCGAGTGGCCGGGAGCAAGGAACTGTCATGTAATTTTGGCAAAGGATATTTACGAGGAGGATATGGATAATCTTTGCCGTTTTGTAAATATGAAGAAGGAGATTCTGGAACGGAGAAACCCGGGCAAGACTGAGAAGAATAAGCTTACAGGTTTATTTGCCCGAATTCCTTTTTTTACACAGACAGAAGCTTTCCTCAGAGTAAATGAAACTACGGCAGGGAAATACTGTCTGGTAGCCATTGATATTGAACATTTTAAGCTTTTTAATGAATGGTATGGTCAGGTGGCAGGAGACAAGCTCCTGCGGGAAATCGGGGCGCATCTTAATAAAATGCGTCAGGAATTTGGCGGGATTGCCGGCTATATGGGCGGAGACGATTTTGTAATTGTTCTTCCAAATGATGAAAAAGTTCTCGAAAATCTGAAATGCCGTATTACCGGATTTGTGCGTGCATACGGTGGACATACCGGATTCCTTCCTGCTTTTGGTTTTTATGTAATTGATGATATCAGTCTCAGTGCTTCACAGATGTATGACCGGGCAATTCTTGCGCAGGAGACAGTAAAGGGAAATTATGCTGTACGTTGTGCTTATTACAGCTCAGATATGAAGACACGACTGGAGAATAATCATGTGCTCCTTGCTGAAGTGCAGGCCGGTCTGGAAAGAGATGAGTTTATCTACTATCTTCAGCCGAAATGTAATCTGAACACAGGTAAGATCGTCGGGCTGGAATCACTGGTGCGCTGGAAGCATCCTGAGAAGGGAATTGTGGCACCTGGATATTTTATTCCGGTTATGGAGAGTAACGGACTGATCACAGAACTGGACATGAAGGTGTGGGAGCAGGTTTGCCAGACGCTGCAGGACTGGATAAAAAGCGGACACAAGGTAATTCCTATTTCTGTCAATGTATCCAGTGTGGATATTTATGCAATTGATGTAGTAGAGCATTTTAAAAATCTGGTTCGCAAATACGAGCTTCCGCCAGAATATGTAGAGCTGGAGATTACAGAAAGTGCTTATGTAGAAGAATATAAGGTGATCACAGGTGTGGCAGAGGCACTGCGAAATGCAGGCTTTACCGTTCTGATGGATGATTTTGGAAGCGGATATTCTTCTTTGAATATGCTGAAGGATGTGAATGTAGACGTTCTGAAGATTGACATGAAGTTCCTGAAAATGGATGAGAATACCATGGACAAGGGAATGGGAATTCTTGAGGCTGTTACCAGAATGGCAAATATTATGGGACTTCGTATGATCGCAGAGGGCGTTGAGACGGAAGACCAGATCAATTATCTGCTGAATATGGGCTGTATTTATGGCCAGGGCTATTTCTTCTACAAGCCTCTTCCAGTCGAAGAAATAAAAATACTTCTCAATGACGAGAATAATGTGGATTACCGTGGGATTCAGGCGCGAAAAATTGAGCATATACGTTTCAAGGATCTGTTTCAGTCAGAGCTGGCAAGCGACAGTATACTGAATAATATTCTTGGACCAATTGCCATTTATGATGTATATTGTGACAATGTGGAGCTGCTGCAGGTAAATGATAAGTACTGTCTGCTGGTTGGACAGGATCCTGTGGATCTGGCAGAGAATGTTCAGGTCATGGAGGCAATACACCCGGATGACAGGAAAAAAATGCAGAATATTTTCCAGCGGTCTTTCCAGAGACTGGCTGAAGGTGCAGAGGGAACTGTGCGTCGCAGAAGAGAAGACGGTCAGTATATCTGGATAAATATCAAAGCATTTTTCCTGAGAGAACAGGATGGACATAAAATGTTTTATGGAGCTGTCCGGGACGTATCCGAAGAAATGAATCAGTTCCAGAAATTGATGTTTTATCAGAACAGGGGAAATTAATGTAAATGCAAGGGCGCGTTGTCCTTGCATTTTAAATTGGTTTGTGGCATAATCTGTGATAATAACTTAACAAGCCAGAAACATAGCCGATTAGGCTTTTTTACGGCTTCATTTCAAGATGACAGGTGAGAAAATGTCTGGTTTTACGAAAGAAATTATTATCAGGACTTTGTTTGAACTGCTTAATGAGAAACCTCTTGCGAAAATTACAGTGAAGGATATTGTGGAGCGCTGCGGTGTGAACCGGAATACTTTCTATTATCATTTCCGCGATATTTCTGATGTTGTGGAATCAGCTCTTCTTCGGGAAGTGGACAATGCCTTTGAACATCCGGTGGAAGTGGATTCTATGCTGGAATGCCTTGAGGTACTGGTGAATCTGATCGGAGAGAACAAGAAGGCCATGCTCCATATTTACTGTTCCGTGCAGAGAGAAACGTTTACCAGTGTACTGGATAAAATGTGCCAGTATGTTATAAAGCAGTATATCGTACATAATTTTGAAGAAGAAATTATGGAAAAAGAAGATATGAAGGTGCTCATGCATTTTTATAAATGCGTAATGATCGGAGTGATTCTGGACTGGATGGATCACAGGATGTCTTACGATCTGACAGAATATGCAGAGAAACTGCGTGAACTCTATGAAAATACTTTTGAGAAAACATTGGAAAAGGTGGCAGGAACCAAACCTGCTTATCTGAAAATCGTATAGGGAATTTGTAAATCTGCTTTTTTCCCCGGAGAATGGAAATGCGGTAAGCTTTTAGGCAAATATGGGATTGTGTCTGAATTTCAGACACAGTCCTTTTTTTGTCCGTTCCTTTTTGAAATTTATCTTACTATAATAAATCCATGAAAAGCAGAAAGGAGAATCAGAATGAATTCGTCAGGAACTTTGAAAATAGCACGAAATGGATATATAGTGATGGCAGTTGTTTTCTGTGCTTTGGGAATTTTTTTGATGGCTGTTCCGGAAAAAGCCGTGAAAATAATTTGTGTTCTTGCAGGAATTCTGTTCATTGCAGATGGAATCATAAAAATTATCGGCTATTTTTCCAGAGATTTTTACTGTCTGGCTTTTCAATTTGACCTTGGCTTTGGAATTCTCATGATTGCAGTTGGAATTCTGATTCTGGTGAGAAGGGAAGCCATACTAAGACTGATTTTCGTGATTTTCGGTCTTGTGATTCTGACCGATGCATTGCTTCGGATCCAAATGTCAGTGGAAGCGAAAAAATTCGGTTTGAAGCTCTGGTGGGCAGTTTTGCTTATTGCAGTAGCAACCGGAATATTTGGAATGCTTCTTCTTGTTGATCCGGCAGGAGGTGCAAAGCTGACTGTGATTTTTACAGGCGTGGCATTTCTGCTGGAGGGAATACTGAAGCTTTGCGTGGTAGTATACACTGTGAAAATCCGTGAGAATGAAAATGTAGTCTGGGAAGATGAATTCAGAGAAATTTAAAGGAGGAGCATTATGAAACTGATTGATAAAGCAAAACAGGCCGCTATGGAAGGTGCTGTAACAAAAGCATTAGAATATCTGGAAAAGGATCCGGAGACAAACATTCCGAAGCTGATGGAGCTGGTAGATAAATTCACTCCGCAAGACTGGTATAAAGGTCAGAGGGATGCCATTCGTAATGCGATCCAGGACACAGACAGCAACTGGTATAAGCTGATCATGAATCTGTATCAGCTGGATCCAGGTGTCCGAAAAGTATTTTTCCAGAACTTTATTGTAAACGCCAGCTTAAAGGGAAGTGCACGACAGGAAGAAGTTGCAGCACAGAACAACTGTAATGTTCCGTGGGCAATTCTTCTGGATCCTACAAGTGCCTGTAATCTGCATTGTACAGGATGCTGGGCAGCAGAGTATGGTCACAAGCTGAACCTGGATCTGGAGACCATTGACTCCATTATCAGACAGGGTAAAGAGCTTGGTGTTTACATGTATATTTATACCGGTGGTGAGCCTACTGTACGTAAGAAAGATCTTATTAAACTTTGTGAGATGCATCCGGATTGTGAGTTCCTTTCCTTCTCAAACGGAACACTTTTCGATGAGGAATTCTGTGATGAAATCTTAAGAGTAAAGAACTTCGTTCCGGCATTCAGTCTGGAAGGTTCCGAGGAAGCCAACGACGGACGTCGTGGAGAGGGAATCTATCAGAAGGTTATGCATGCAATGAAGCTGTTGAAGGACAGAGGGCTTCCATTTGGAGTTTCCACCTGCTATACAGGTATGAACGTAGACAGTGTAAGCAGCGAGGAATATTTCGACAAGCTGATTGATTGTGGTGCATTATTTGCATGGTTCTTCCATTATATGCCAGTTGGAAATGACGCTTCACCGGAGCTTCTTCTTACACCGGACCAGCGAGAAGAAATGTATCGTGCAATCCGTAAATTCAGAAGCACAAAAGCAATCTTTACGCTGGATTTCCAGAATGATGCTGAATTTGTACATGGATGTATTGCAGGTGGAAGACATTATCTGCATATTAATGCAAATGGTGATGTGGAGCCTTGTGTATTCATCCATTATTCAAACTGCAACATCAAGGATACTTCTCTTCTGGACGCACTGAAGAGCCCGATTTTCCAGGCTTATCATGATAACCAGCCTTTCAACGAGAACATGCTTCGTCCATGTCCAATGCTGGAAAATCCGGAAATTTTGCGTAAATTAGTTACAGAGACTGGCGCAAAATCCACAGATCTTCAGTCTCCGGAGAGCGCAGAGCACCTTTGCGGCAAATGTGATAAATATGCAGCCTGCTGGAAAGAGAGAGCAGATCAGCTGTGGGATGAGAGACAGAAGGAAAAGGCAGAAAAAGCCGGATGCTGATAGTTTGCTGCAGAAATATGCAGGTAGAATGATTTCATAATAAAGTCTGAGTATAGGATGTCGCTTGCAACGGCATCTGTACTCAGACTTTTTGTGCATGAGGTGCAAAAAAACAGAGGACTAATAATTGTATGCACCCTCATAAGCGTTGCAGCGCTCCTTGCGCTTCGACTGATTTTCGCAGCTGCTGCACCTGTCACAGAATTCCTGTTCATAGCAGGTGGAACAGACGCAGCCTTTGCAGGCATTGCGGTCGTAGGCGGAGGTACAGGTGTAAGGAAGTTTATTATCGGTAGTCTTTTCTGACATTTGAATCACGCTCCTTTTTAATGTGATTATAGTGCGAAAAAATATGTGGTTCAATGGGAAAAATCCGAAAAAAGTGAGGCGGATTTTTGGGCACTTTTTCAGGGAAGAAGATTAACAAAATTGACGTGGGTACAGTTTTCTGCTATCATAAATTTGTTCTTTGATATTAGGCGAAATGAAAGTCAGTTACATTGCGTTTGTGGCGATTCCCAGGGGTTGTCCGCATTCGTGCTATAAATGATTCATGATTTTACTTATACAGATATGATTCATGGATGACATTTAGGACTTTTGTGCGAAATAATAGAAAATGAGGTAAAAATAAAATGTGGATAGCAAATGGCTGGAAAGAATACGAAGTAATTGATACTTCCTGCGGCGAGAAACTGGAGAGATGGGGGAAATATCTCCTTGTCCGTCCGGATCCGCAGGTAATCTGGGATACACCGAAGACAGAGCCAGGATGGCGCAAGATGAACGCACACTATCACCGCAGCTCCAAGGGAGGCGGTGAATGGGAGTTCTTTGATCTGCCCCAGCAGTGGGATCTTCATTACAAGAATCTTACGTTCCATCTGAAACCATTCAGCTTCAAGCACACCGGTCTTTTCCCGGAGCAGGCAGCAAACTGGGACTGGTTTGGAGACAAGATCCGCAAGGCTGGCAGACCGATCAAGGTTCTGAATCTGTTTGCTTATACAGGTGGTGCAACTCTTGCGGCGGCAGCCGCAGGTGCATCCGTTACACACGTAGATGCCTCTAAGGGAATGGTTACCTGGGCGAAAGAGAATGCGGCAGCAAGTGGTCTTGCTGATGCACCAATCCGCTGGCTGGTAGATGACTGCGTGAAGTTTGTAGAGCGTGAAATCCGCCGGGGGAATCACTATGACGCAATTATCATGGATCCTCCGTCCTATGGAAGAGGACCAAAAGGCGAGATCTGGAAAATTGAGGATGCCATTCATCCCCTGGTGAAGCTTTGCACAAAGATTCTCAGCGATGATCCCCTGTTTTTCCTGATCAATTCCTACACCACCGGACTTGCTCCGGCTGTACTTACTTATATGCTGGCAACAGAGATGAAGAAGTATAAGGGACATGTAGATTCCCAGGAAATTGGTCTTCCGGTGAAGTCAAATGGGCTGGTATTGCCATGCGGTGCTTCTGGAAGATGGGAAGCAGTTTAAGGGGGATTTTATATAAAATAGAGCCAAACACTTGACAACCGACAATTTAGCATACTAAAATGGAAAAGATATACGAGGAGGATACACCAAACAGGCAATTGCCGAAGGAGGAATTTATGAAAAAATATACCGAAATGAATCATGAAGAGCTTCTGGCACTGAAAAAAGAGCTGGACAAAGAATTTGAAGAGATCAAGGCACAGGGACTTGCCCTTGACATGTCAAGAGGAAAGCCAAGCAATGCACAGCTGGAACTTTCTATGGAAATGATGGACGTTCTGAAGGGCAATTCAGATCTGAAATGCGAGACTGGAGTAGATTGCCGTAACTACGGTGTGATCGACGGTATTCCGGAAGCCAAGCGTCTTCTTGGAGAAATGTCTGAGGTAGATCCGGAACACATTATCATATATGGAAACTCAAGCCTGAACGTTATGTTCGACAGTATCGCACGTTCCATGACTCAGGGTGTAATGGGAAATACTCCATGGTGCAAACTTGACAAGGTGAAATTCCTCTGTCCGGTACCAGGTTATGACCGTCACTTCAAGATCACCGAATTTTTCGGAATCGAGATGATCAATGTTCCGATGACTCCACAGGGACCGGATATGGACATGGTAGAGAAACTGGTAAGTGAAGATGCAGCGATCAAAGGAATCTGGTGTGTTCCGAAATACTCCAACCCACAGGGTTACACTTACTCCAAAGAAACCGTAGAGCGTTTTGCAAGACTGAAACCGGCAGCACCTGACTTCCGTATTTACTGGGATAATGCATACAGCATCCATCATCTCTATGATGATAATCAGGATTTCCTGGTTGAGATTCTTGGTGAGTGTGCAAAAGCTGGTAACCCTGATCTTGTTTATAAATTTACATCCACTTCAAAGGTAAGCTTCCCAGGCTCCGGAATTGCTGCCGTTGCAGCTTCCAAGGCAAACCTGGATGATTTCCGCAAATATATGCAGGTTCAGACCATCGGTCATGATAAACTGAACCAGCTCCGTCACGTAAGATTTTTCAAGGATCTTGACGGACTTCACGCCCACATGAGAAAACACGCAGATATCCTCCGCCCGAAATTCGAGCTGGTTCTGGATACGCTTGACAAAGAACTTTCCGGACTTGGAATCGGTGAGTGGACAAAGCCACACGGCGGATATTTCATCTCTTTTGATTCCCTGGATGGCTGTGCAAAGGCAATTGTAGCCAGAGCAAAAGAGGCTGGTGTTGTCCTTACTGGCGCAGGTGCTACTTATCCATACGGCAAGGATCCGAAAGACTCCAACATCCGTATTGCACCATCCTTCCCTACACTTGAGGATCTTGGCAAAGCAGCACAGGTATTCGTACTTTGTGTGAAACTTGTCAGTGTAGAAAAACTTCTCGGCTAAAAGCGTGTTGCTGTGAACGGTAACCTTTCCGTAAAAGGTGAGCCGCTATTTTCAAACAGGCTCTGAAATCGGAAATTTGCGCATAGAATGTAACCATGCCAGATCAGGAAAAGTACCTGATCTGGCATATAAAAAGAGGCAGAGTAATCTACTGTTATCTGTGAACAGTAATCATCTGCTTTTTATTGTCTTTACCCGTCTGCATTTGGAAGGCAGAAATAAATGCCGACTATGGAGTTTATTTCCTGCATAAGGATAAACAGAAGATGTGGTCGTGTAAAGGCAATAAGAATTCATCATAAGCAGGGAGGAATTTATGGCAAAAAATAAGGAAAAAGCAGGCGCAGGAAGAACGATTGTTATTTTACTTGTGGTTTTGCTGCTGCTTCTTACAGCAGGAGCCTATGGATATGGCGTGTACTACTTTTCCAGTCATTTTCTTCCAGGATCTATGGTAAATGGCTTTAATTGTTCCTATATGGCTTCAGAAGATACCGAGGACCTTCTGAACCAGCGTGTAGGCGCTTATGTTCTTGCTGTGGAGACCATGAAAAACGGTCAGGAAGCAATTTCTGCCCAGGATGTGGGGCTTTCCTATGTGTCTACCGGTATTGTGAAGCAGTTGATCAAAGACCAGGACCGCTTTATCTGGTTTCTTGCTTTTAACCAGGATAAGAATTATGATATTTCAGAATCCCTCAGCTATAACGTGGAGCTGATGGGGCAGGCTGTTGATAATCTGAAATGCATGCAGCCAGAGAATGTAGTCCAGCCTGTGGATGCCCAGATCCAGGATACCGGAGATACTTTTGAAATCATTCCGGAAGTAATAGGAAATGCTCTGGATCGCACTAAGATGGAGGAAGTGATTTCCGCAGCCATGCTCCGGGGAAAAACTTCTGTAAATCTGGAGAACGAGAGCTGCTACCGGAAGCCTTCGGTATACAGCACAGATGAACAGCTGAAAGCCAATTGTGAAAAAATGAACCAGCTTGTCAAGGTGATCATAACTTATGACTTTGCTGATCGTACTGAGACTGTGGACCGTACCTTGATCAAGAACTGGTTCGGTTATGATGAGGATGGCAATGTGATACTGGATGAAAATCTGGTGCGGCAGTATGTGGCAGACCTTGGGCTGAAATATGATACTATGGGACAGACCAGGACATTTCTGACTTACGATAATCGCCAGGTGGAAATTAAAGGCGGCGATTACGGCTGGGTGATCGATCAGGACGAAGAAGTAAAAGCGCTGATCGCTGCTATCGAAAGCGGTGTTACCCAGGTTCGTGAGCCTGTTTATCTGTATTCAGGCTATAGTCGCGGAACCAATGATATTGGTTCCACCTACGTGGAGATAGATCTGACAAACCAGCGTCTTGTTTTTTACCAGAAGGGAACTCCGATCGTGGACACACCTATTGTAAGCGGAAATCCGGATATTGAAGGCTGTGGCACTTCTACAGGCTGTTATGCACTGGATGCCAAGGAATCTCCGGCTGTGCTTACAGGAGAGGATTATGAGGCAAATGTGACCTATTGGATGCCTTTTGCAGGAAATGTGGGAATTCACGACGCTTCCTGGCGGTCTGAGTTTGGAGGAAATCTTTATCTGTGGGAAGGCTCCCATGGATGTGTAAATGTTCCATATGACAAGGCGGCCGAGATTTATGCAAATATTGAGGTTGGCATGCCGGTGGTTGTGTATGAGTAACTATTCAGTAGAGAATATTCTGCGAGGTGTTTTGGGAAAACTAGAGTCTGTTTGAAAAATCATTTCCGCAATCTGCACGCCCCACGGAAATTCAGCGCGAAATCATGCGAATGCATGATTCCTGTGCATGGCAAAGCGTGTAACTGTGAAGGAACTGAACAGTTACGTTTACGAACAAAAAAGGAGATATAAGATTATGAAGATAGTAGTTTTGGCTGGAGGAACCAGTACGGAGAGAGAGATTTCCATTGTATCCGGTACCGGAATCTGCGGTGCACTGCGCCAGAAAGGTCATGAGGCAATACTTGTAGATATTTTCTGTGGAGTTGAGAATGTAGACTGGGAGAATCCTTTCCCGGCTGAATATGATGTGGAAAAAGCAGCAGAGTATATGAGCAGCTTCAATCCGCAGATCAAGGAGATGGAGAAAAAACGTAGAAGCTTTTTCGGACCAAATGTTCTGGAACTTTGTGAAAAATGTGACATTGTGTTCCTTGGACTTCACGGCGCGAATGGTGAGGATGGAAAGGTGCAGGCTACCTTTGACCTGCTGGGAATCCGTTACACAGGAACCGGTTATCTCAGCAGTGCCATGGCTATGGATAAGCGTATCACCAAGGAAGTTTTCCTGATGAACCATGTTCCTACCCCAGGCGGATTTACCATGACAAGAGACAATCTGGAGAAAGACATTGCTAAGCATGGACTGGAATTCCCGGTAGTTGTAAAAACAAGCTGCGGTGGTTCCAGCGTAGGTGTTTATATTGTAAATGATCAGAAAGAATACGAAGAGGCTCTTACAGATGCATGCCAGTATGGCGCGGATATTGTTGTGGAGGAGTATATTAAAGGCCGTGAATTTTCTGTTGCAGTTGTGGATGACAAGGCGTATCCGATCATCGAGATTGCTCCGATCCAGGGATTCTATGACTACAAGAACAAATATCAGGCTGGCTCTACTGTAGAGACCTGCCCGGCTGAGATTTCTCCGGAGCTCACAGCAAAAATGCAGGAGAATGCAGTGAAGGCAGCAAAAGCACTGGGACTTACTGGCTACAGCCGTCTGGATTTCATGATGAAAGAGAACGGAGATATGTACTGTCTGGAAGCAAATACCCTTCCGGGAATGACTCCTACCAGTCTGATTCCTCAGGAGGCGAAGGTACTGGGAATGGATTATCCGACGCTTTGCGAGGAACTGATCCGGATTTCTTTAAAGAAGTACGAATAATATACCGAATGTTTATATTAAATATAAAAAGGATTAAATAAAATGAAAAATCTTACCCTGGAAAACCTGACCAAGGTCTGCGGCGGTGTTTATTCCGGACCGTCTGACAAGCTGGAGCAGGAGGTTTCCTCTATTACAACAGACAGCCGGAAAGCAGAAGCCGGAACCTTATTTGTTCCCATCGTAGGCGAACGTGTAGATGCCCATAAATTTATTCCCCAGGTGATGGAGGCAGGTGCGCTTGCTACCTTATCTGAGAGAATCCTGGAGAATGCTGATTTCCCATATATCAAGGTAGAATCTTCCCTTCAGGCTGTAAAGGACATTGCAGAATTTTACCTGCAGCAGCTTCAGATTCCGGTTGTTGGAATTACCGGAAGTGTGGGAAAAACAAGTACAAAAGAGGTAATTGCCTCTGTCCTGAAAGAGAAATACCGTACCCTGAAAACACAGGGAAACTTTAACAATGAGTTAGGTCTTCCACTCACCGTATTCCGCCTTCGTGACGAGGATGAGATCGCAGTTCTGGAAATGGGAATCAGCGATTTTGGTGAGATGACCCGACTTGCAAAGATTGCAAGACCCGATACCTGTGTGATCACGAATATTGGCACCTGCCATCTGGAGAACCTGGGTGACAGAGACGGTGTGTTGAAAGCGAAAACCGAAATTTTTAAATATCTGAAAAAAGATGGACATATTGTATTAAACGGTGACGATGATAAGCTTTGCACTGTGAAAGAATATGAAGGAATTAAGCCTGTATTCTTCGGTATGGAGTCAGATAAGGATATTTATGCGGATGAGATCGTGAGCAGAGGGTTGAAAGGCATGACCTGCCGCATTCACGTAGGTGAGGAGTCTTTCACAACGGACATCCCAATGCCTGGCCGTCATATGGTATACAATGCCCTGGCAGCAACTGCAGTTGGTCGTATTTACGGACTGACGCTGGAGCAGATCCGTCATGGAATTGAGACTCTGGAAGCCATCAGCGGCAGATTCCACATGATCGAGACAGACCGTTTCCTTATCGTAGACGATTGTTATAATGCCAACCCAATGTCCATGAAAGCATCACTGGATGTGCTGAAAGATGGTGCTGGCAGAAGAGTGGCAATCTTAGGCGACATGGGAGAGCTTGGAGAGAATGAAGTTCAGCTTCACGCAGAGGTAGGCGAGCATGCAGCCCAGTGTGGAATTGACGTTTGCATCTGCACCGGCCCTCTTTCCGCAAACATTGCGAAGATGGCGAGAAAGAACCCGGAGCTTATCGTTATAGAAGAACCGGACCGTGACAGCCTTTTGTCCCATCTGTCTGATTATGTGCAGACCGGTGATACCATTTTGGTAAAGGCGTCTCACTTTATGCAATTTGAGAAAGTGGTAGCTGCATTGCAGGAAATGTAGGGAAGATAATGTATTGCCCTTTAAGCAGACTCTGTAGATATAATCAGAATCTGTTTAAGGGGCATTTACATTTATTTCCGCGATATATTTGACTTATAGCGCGAAAAATCAATGCTATTCCGCAATATATCATACTTATTCCGCAATAAATCAAAAACTAATTGATATATTGCGGAAAGTCTTTATATAAGTGATCATAAAATAGGAAAATATGCAGAGAAACCACAGGATAAGCGGGATTCACCGAGAATTTGACGAACGATTTATGTTTCATACAGAACAGGACAGCGGTATAATGTTCGTAAAAGGTTACTGTTTATTGGCAATGTTCCGCCAGGTATTTTTTGAAATCAGGTTCATACAAAAAAAAGAGAACTGCGGTGCAAAGATATTGAACAGTTTCCCAATTTGAAAGAAAGCATGGGAGGACATTATGCTGGAGAAAATTATGGATCTGCAGATATTGCTCTACAGTATGGCGGCCCTTGGGACCCTTGGAGCAATTGGAATGCTGACGACAAACCTCACCTACAGAAGAATGCTGAAAAGTACCGGAAGCAAAAACACAGGCACGAAAAACACCCAAGGAGCAGGCAGCAGTCAGCGGATCAGCCTGAAGGAAAAATGGCTGAGACTTTGGAAAACACGGGACAGGCTTCTTCACAGAATGAATCGGCTGGTGTGGTATCCGGCACTTTTGTCCACTGTGATTCTTGGCTGTGCCATCTATTTTTCCAAGACGTTAAGGATAGAAGAGGGACTTCCTCTGACTTATCTGTATGTGGGCGCCACTGTACCGGTGGTGTTATTGCTCTTACGTCAGGCGTTGGATTTTTCTTACAAAGAAGAGCTGGTGATGGATACGTTGGCAGATTATGTGGAGCAGATGAGAAGCTGGACAGAAGAGATTCCAGCCGCGAAAAAAGCGGACCCTGTTTTACAGGAAGAAATCGTGGATAAGATTACCAGTAGCATCAAGCAGACAGCTGCTTCCGGAAGTCATTTCAGTAAGATGCTGACTCCTGAGGAAGAGAAGATTATGAGGGAAATTATCCGGGAATTTATGGCTTGACAATTACAGAATGGTAGATGAGGGCGCAAGCACTATCAGCCTTGCGCTCTTGTATTTTGGGGATTATTGTTTTCCCCATTTACAGCAACACGCTGCGCAAACTTAATTCTCAGGGGTTCTGTGAACTTTGTTCACAAAAAACACCTCGCAGAACATCACCAGTGAATAATAACAGGATAGTAACACTTATTGTACATTTTATAGTTTGGGATTGCATTTTCCCGGAGAAAACGGTATTTTATAAAACAGATGAGGAAACGCACGACTATATAAATGAGCACAGAAGAAAGCGAGGAGCACATTATGAAAATTGTAATTCTGGAAGCAGACAGCCTGGGACAGGATATGGTATTTACTCCATTTGAGGCACTGGGCGAAGTAGTAATATATCGAAGTACAACAGCAGATGAAATGGAAGAAAAGACAAAAGACGCAGATGTGATCGTGGCCAACAAGGTTCCAATCTGCGAGTCTACCATTGGAAAAGCACAGAACCTAAAGCTGGTCTGCCTGACCGCAACAGGCTTTAACAACCTGGATGGAGACTATCTGAAAAAGAGGGGAATTGCAGCTTACAATGTTGCCGGATACTCTACAAACGGAGTGGCACAGCATACCTTCGCTCTTCTTTTCTATATTCTGGAAAAACTGAATTATTACGACAATTACGTAAAATCCGGAGAATATGCAAGAGGAACCTGTTTCTCCCATTTCGGACAGAATTTCTTCGAGCTGGATGGAAAAACCTGGGGAATTATCGGTCTTGGCGCAATTGGAAACAGGGTGGCGCAGATTGCCAAGGCATTTGGCTGCCATATTATCTGCTATTCCGCTTCCGGGAAGAAATACAATACAGAATATGAACAGGTAAGCCTGGATGAGCTTCTTTCCCGCTCTGATATTCTTTCCGTCCATGCACCGCTGAACGGGTACACGGAGAATCTGATGACACTGGAAAAATTCCGCAAGATGAAGAAATCCGCTATTTTCCTGAATCTTGCGCGAGGCGCCATTGTAAATGAGCCAGATTTGTATACAGCTCTTACCGAAGGCTCCATTGCAGGTGCAGGCCTTGATGTTCTTTGCAAAGAGCCAATGAATCCGGAGAATCCGCTTCTTAAGATCCAGAACAGCAATAAACTGATCATTACTCCGCATATTGCATGGGCTGCGAAAGAGACCAGATTCCGCGTAGTGGATGAAGTGGTGAAAAACATTCAGCGGTTCCAACGTGACGACAGGACAAACAGGGTATATTAAAGTTTCGGGCCAGGGATAGATTAGAGTGTGTTGTGGACATGCTCTAATCTATTATTGAAGATAAGAAACAGTTTCGTTATAATTAAAGAAAAAGTGTTTGAGAATGTCTGATACAGAAGGGAGACTACATGGCAAAGAAATACTATGCAGTAAGAACAGGCAGAAAAACAGGTGTATTTATGACCTGGGCAGAGTGTCAGAAACAGGTCACGGGATTTTCGGGAGCAGAATTTAAGAGCTTTCCCACTATGGAAGAGGCACAGGCATTTGCCGGTGTGAATGCAGAGGGCATCCCGGATACACTTCCCAGGGCAGAAAAACCTGCGTCAGCCCAGGTGATTGCCTACGTAGATGGCAGTTACCGCTCTGACACCGGCGAATTTTCCTACGGAATGGTCATCCTGAAGGATGGAGAAGAGCACACATTCTGCGAAAAAATGACAGACAAAGAGCTGGCACTGATGCATAATGTAGCAGGAGAAATCAAAGGCTCCGAAGCGGCAATGCAGTATGCTGTGGATCATAATATTCCGGAAATCACCATTTACCATGATTATGAAGGCATTGCCAAATGGTGCACCGGTGCCTGGAAAGCTACCAAACCCGGAACAATTGCGTATCAGGCCTTTTACCGGGAAGCCGTGAAGAAAGTAAAAGTCCATTTTGTAAAAGTAAAAGGACACTCCAACGACAAATACAACGATATGGCTGACCAGCTTGCCAAAAAAGCTCTCGGAATCCTGTAGCGGATCCGGGAGCTTTTGTAATCTGTGCGCCGCATATATTTTGTCTGAACTTAGTTACTGCAGCCAGTACAGCGAATATTAACCATTTATGAAATCTTATATTTCAAAACCGGGTAAAGTCCATAAGAACCATAGGTTGCACCGTAATACTTGCTGTAACTCTTTGCTTCTGCGAAAAGCGGGTCATAAACATACCCGTTGATCTCGCACCATGCGTGGGCATTGTTGTTGCTCTGCACAGCGTCGGCACATACATAAACATTCTTGTATCCGATTGCCTTGGCGAGGTAAGCAAATGCGCCAGCGTCAGAAACGCAGTCTCCGTTGTGATGCAGAAAATGGTCATTTGCAAAAGTAGCCGGCCAGTCCTTGCCGCCCTGGTCAAAATCACGCCAGATATTATAATAGCCCTTGATCACCCAGTTGAAACATGTCTGAAGCTTCTGGGATTTGGACATGCTGGAATTGGTGATCTCTGCTGCAATCTGCTTGGAGCGGAGGTTGGCAATCTGAACCTGAGTCATTCTCTTTCCGCTGGCAGTATAGTAGGTAGAACCCTTTTTTCTGCCGATTACATGACTTTTATTGTCGATGTAGTAAGTAAATCCCCTGTAACCTTTATTAACAGTAGTATTTTTTAATAGGGTTCCCTTGGCACTGAAATAGAAATAATTCTTGCCAATCTTCTGGAAACCGGTGAGGCGTTTTCCTTTTCGATAGTATCTTCTGATTCCGGATTTGGTCTTCACCCAGCCTTTTTTCTGTGGCTTTTTGGGTGTCGGAGTAGGGGTGGCAATAACAGTTTCCGTTACCTGAGAAGGTGCAGCTTCAGCTGCGTTTGCAGTTACCGGAGTAAGGGCAAGTACTGCGCTGGTGAGAACCAGCATAAACATTTTTGTCTTTTTCATCATTCTTCTCCATCTTCCTCTATTACCTGTATTTCCAGGTAATCAAAGTCAATCTGTTCAATAAAATTATCCTGATAAAAACGTGTTTTACTGTGCTTCTTAAAATCCCGCACCGTAGTATCCAGCCAGATTGGATTACCAAGATCCAGCTCATAACAGATCTGCTCCAGACAGTGAAAAACCTTGTGCGTTCTGGTCTCCTGGCGGTCATCACAGATCACGGTATCCTTCAGCATATGGTTATCTTTCCAGATTCGTCCCCAAAGGCGAAACATCTTAGAACACCTCCCATTATTTCAGTGTTGGTAGATTCTACCTTATCACTGATTTGAAAAAGTTGCAACAGAAATGTGGAGCAAAATTACAGACCATTTTTTGCAAAAAAAGCTTTTTAGCACGCTAAAGTGTTTTTGCTTGACCCTTTCGGAGAAATCTACTATAATTAACGATAATGTTGCTGCTGTTCACAAAAAATACCTCTCAGAATGTTGCTGGTGAACAGCTGCATAATATTTGTTACTTATAAATCTCTCAAGATGAGGAGGAGCTTTATTATGAAATTATATGATACTGGCGTGTATCTGCAGAATGGAAAGGAAATCATTCCGGCAGCTGAAGCCCAGCTTCCTGTTTCCAGAGAAGATGCAGCAAGAAATACCATTGCCTATTCTATTTTAAAAGCCCATAATACTTCCGGTAATATGGACAAGCTTCAGATTAAATTTGATAAACTGACATCCCATGATATTACTTTTGTAGGAATTATCCAGACTGCACGTGCTTCCGGACTGGAGCGTTTTCCGGTACCGTATGTTCTGACCAACTGTCACAACTCCCTCTGTGCAGTTGGCGGTACTATTAATGAGGATGACCATATGTTTGGTCTTACCTGTGCGAAAAAATACGGCGGTGTCTATGTTCCGCCACATCAGGCAGTTATCCATCAGTTTGCCCGCGAAATGCTTGCTGAGTGCGGCAAGATGATTCTTGGCTCAGACAGCCATACCCGTTATGGCGCTCTTGGTACCATGGCTATGGGAGAGGGGGGACCGGAGCTTGTGAAGCAGCTTCTTTCCCAGACATATGATATCAATATGCCAGGAGTTGTTGCTATTTATCTGAAAGGAAGCCCACGTCCGGGCGTAGGACCGCAGGACGTTGCTCTTGCTATCATTGGTAAAGTATTTGCAAATGGTTATGTGAAGAATAAAGTAATGGAGTTCGTAGGTCCTGGCGTAGCTAATTTAAGTGCTGATTTCCGTATTGGAATCGATGTTATGACTACTGAGACTACCTGCCTTTCCTCCATCTGGCAGACAGATGAGAAGATTCAGGAGTTTTACGAGATCCATGGAAGAGCCCAGAGCTATAAAGAGCTGAAACCGGGAGATGTGGCTTACTATGACGGCTGTGTGGAGATTGACCTTGGCGAGATCAAGCCAATGATCGCTATGCCGTTCCATCCAAGCAATACTTATACAATTGATGAACTGAATGCAAATCTGGATGACATCCTTGCCGATGTTGAGAAAAAAGCTCTGGTAAGTCTGGACGGCAAGGTTCCTTATACTCTCCGTAATAAGGTTGTAGACGGAAAGCTTTATGTTGACCAGGGAATTATTGCAGGATGTGCAGGCGGTGGATTTGAGAATATCTGTGCTGCAGCGGATATTCTCCGCGGAACCAGCATCGGTGCAGATGCCTTTACTTTAAGCGTATATCCGGCAAGTACTCCGATTTATATGGAGCTGGCTAAGAATGGAGTTCTGGCAGATCTTCTTGAGACAGGTGCTGTTGTGAAAACTGCATTCTGCGGTCCATGCTTCGGTGCTGGAGATACTCCGGCAAACAATGCTTTCAGTATCCGCCATACCACCAGAAACTTCCCGAACCGTGAAGGCTCCAAGATCCAGAATGGTCAGATTTCTTCTGTTGCACTTATGGATGCCCGTTCTATCGCTGCTACAGCTGCAAACAAGGGATTCCTTACCTCTGCTGAGAATTTCACAGGAGAGTACAGAGGACAGAAATATTTCTTTGATAAAACGATTTACGATAACCGTGTATTTGACAGCAAAGGCGTGGCTGATCCGTCTGTTGAGATCCAGTTTGGACCGAACATCAAAGACTGGCCGAAGATGCCGGCACTTGCAGAGAATCTGGTTCTGAAGGTTGTTTCCGAAATTCACGATCCGGTAACTACTACCGACGAGCTGATCCCGTCCGGTGAGACTTCCTCCTACCGTTCCAATCCTCTTGGACTGGCTGAGTTTACTCTTTCCAGAAAGGATCCGGCTTATGTTGGACGGGCAAAAGAGGTTCAGAAAGCAGAGCATGCCATTGAGAACGGCGAATGTCCGCTGGATGCACTGCCAGAGCTGAAGCCGGTTATGGAAGCGGTGAACAAAGAGTATCCGGAAGCTGGCAAAGGCAATCTTGGCGTTGGAAGTACTATTTTCGCAGTGAAGCCCGGAGATGGTTCTGCCCGTGAGCAGGCTGCTTCCTGTCAGAAAGTACTTGGCGGGTGGGCAAACATTGCCAACGAATACGCTACCAAACGTTACCGTTCCAACCTGATTAACTGGGGAATGCTCCCGTTCCTGATCCCGGCCGGTGATCTTCCGTTTGTAAACGGTGATTACCTGTTCTTCCCGGAAATCCGCAAGGCAGTGGAAGAGAAAGCCGACAGCATTACCGGTTATGTGGTAAAAGAGAGCGGACTGGTTCCGTTTACCGTAACACTTGGAGAGCTGACAGATGATGAGCGGGAAATCATCCTGAAAGGCTGTCTGATCAATTACAATAGAAAATAAAATGTTATGAGGCAGGTCATTCTTTTTGAGAGCGACCTGCCTTTTTATCAGAATTCCCTGTTACATAAAAAGTTCTACATGGTATGATCACACTGCAATGAAAAGGCAAATATCGCTCAATGTGTTTCTACATAGGCTAGAACGTGTTTAAAAAAGCATTTCCGCAATCTGCACGTCCCACTTTGCGGTATATTTTTCCCGAATTCGGTTGTCGTAGCCCGCTATGATACCCTCAACCGGACAAAATCTCCCACAAATCATGACGTATATCTTGCAGAAAGCCTTTTTTAAACACCTATTTAGACTTTTGCAAAAAGGAGCCTTTCTTGTTATATAAACAAATATTCTGAATAATTACAATAATTAGTAAAAAACACAGAAATACAACGCGAAGCACCAAAATAAAACAGAAATAAAACAAAAAATACACGAAAAAGTATTGACAAATAAGACAGGAGATGGTAATATAAGCTCATCAAAAGAAAAGAAAAACAACTTCATAAAGAAAGGAGCTTAGTGATTCCAATGGGAACATAAAATCTTTCTAATCAATATAAGAGAGACAGGAATCGCATTTCCTGCAAGAAGACCTGATACGAGAACCGTGTAAATAGAAAATAAAGTATCACTTGATTCAGCTGATACTTATAAACGTATCCAAGGTAAATAGAAGCGATTACTTATATTGAATAACTGTCCACCACTAATACAAAGATCTGGAACTTGTGTAAAGAAACATTTCTCCAGAGGATATAACCCCTTATCACAGATAAGCAGGATATCTTGAGATTCTTATTGAACCTTTAGAATATGAATCGAAACTTTGCATTAGAAGAATATCATAATTGATATTCCAGTCAGAAATAGATCAGGAACTTCCGCTCAAACTTTTTTGTATAATACATATAAGAGAGCATATGAACCAGTAAGTGGTTTTGGATTTAACCGAATTAAGTTTGAAATTGTTTATGATAATGATTCAGAGCCTGAGAAGTATATCCGATATTTCTGCAGAAGAAATTATAAAACGTGAATTATAATTTCAATCTATCAAACTTCTAAATAAACCGAATGATAAACATCATATCGTTTATGAGCAGGAAATAAGATAAGATATTTTAAATAAAAACTTAAAACTGAATATAGAACAACTGAATAAAGACCACGTAAATATTAAATTGTAAATCAATTTGAAAAACGAGGAAAAGACCATTGAATACTGAAGAATTTTAGGACGGTCATCATTTGAAATATAAGTAAAATGATGACCGTCCTTTTCCATGCTGTGAGAGACAAAAAAGCGGGATGATGTATTGGATACGAAGTGAACAGGAACCGATATGCAGCATAAAGCATACCGGAATAGAAAGTGTGAGCTTGTAAATCAGGCTTTAATCCGCTATAATGAGCGGAGAAAATTGGAAACTATGAGGGAAGCAGACGATGTTTAGTGGGAAAATAGAGGACTACATTCTTTTCGAAGATAAAGAAATTATAGTTTGCCGTAAGCCAGCGGGAATTGCGGTACAGAATGCAAGAATCGGTGCCATGGATATGGAGAGCAGCCTGAAAAATTATCTGGCAATGCAAGACGGTGGTGGGAGAAGGATTCCATATCTGGCAGTAATCCACAGGCTGGATCAGCCGGTAGAAGGTATTCTTGTATTTGGGAAGACACCTGAGGCTGCGAAATCGTTAAGTGCACAGATTACAGCTGGAAAGATGGAAAAAATTTATCTGGCAGTAACATATGGAAAGCAGGCCGAGGCTGGGAAAAAAGAAAAAGTTCTGGAGGATTATCTGAAAAAAGATGGAAAATCCAATACTTCTTCCGTGGTAAATGCGCACACTCCTGGTGCGAAGAAAGCCAGACTTTCCTATGAGGTTCTCGGTGAAGCTGTGGATGCAATTTCCGGAAAGAAAAAATGGCTGCTTCGAATTCATCTGGATACAGGCCGTCATCACCAGATCCGGGTTCAGATGGCTCATGCAGGAATGCCTTTGGCTGGTGACCGGAAATATGGTGCCGGAACGAATGTGACCATCGGGGCAGGCAGCCTGGCTCTGTGCGCTGCAAGCCTCACCTTTTTCCATCCGATAACCGGAAAGGTGATGAAATTCGTGACAAATCCGGAAGGGGCGGAATTTAAGGGGATTTCTATCCCGCAAATGTGAAAAAAACATAAAAACTATAGACGTGGAACCGAAATTGTGTATAATGTAAAAGCAAGATTAAACAAAGATGAAGACTGCGAAAAATAGTTATAAAAAGTTTCTATGAAAAACTTTAAACATTCAGATGAGGAGTGAATAAAATGAAAAAAGTAGCAGTGATACCTGCTGTTGTTCTGGCTGCATTATGCACCTTCACAGGCTGTAAGAAAGAAGAAGTGGAGAAAGTGATCGCGCCACTGGTTTCTGACGGGCAGACTACGGAATCCACAGAAGAAGCCCAGGAAGAAAAGGATCCTCTTATTCCTGAAATTGATACATCTGTAGAACTCCAGGCAGGATCCCGGGTGGCAGTTGTAAGCAAGAGTACAAGCGGAGAGTTCTGGGGACTGGTTAAGAAAGGAATGGAGCAGGCAATTGCCGATGTAAACGAGGCATATGGCTTCAAGAAAGAAGATCAGGTGACCATGACCTTTGAAGGCGCCAGCGATGAGAAAGATGTGGAGAGCCAGGTAAATACCATAGATGCGGTAATTGCAGAGAATCCGGATGTACTTTGTGTTTCTGCCAGCGATATGGATTCCCTTCAGGCGCAGCTGGAAGCTGCCAAGGAGAATGGAATCCCGGTTGTGGCATTTGACTCTGGTGTTACAGACAGCAAGATGGTCCGTGCATTTCGTGGTACGGATAATACCAGGGTGGGCGAAATCGCTGCGTATAGATTAGCCACAGCCATCGGAAAAATGGGTAAGGTTGCAGTCTTTTCTGCGCAGGAAAAGACGCAGAGCATTCAGGAACGTGTAAGCGGTTTTACCAATTATATCACCAATTATCCGGATATTGAAGTTGTGGAGATTGTTTATCAGGATCAGGTAGATGATATGACAGCTGCCATGCAGGAGGTTCTTGACAAATATCCGCAGCTGGACGGTGTTTTCTGCGATAATGCAGATATTGCCGATCTGTATCTGGACATGAAAAAGGATGAGACAAAGGATTCCATTGTGATGGTTGGTGTGGATGCCACAGCGAAACAACAGGAGGCTATCCGGAATGGTAAAGAGGTCGGTGTGGTTTCCCAGCAGCCTTACGCGATGGGATATCAGACCATCTGGACAGCACTTTTGACTACAGCACCAAAGAAGAGTGTGGAAATCAAGCGGAATGTGCGTATCGACCCGGCATGGATTGATTCCTCAAACATTGATGATCCTACATACAGTTCTTATTTGTATGCAAATTGAAATAGCTTTCATAAGAGGCACGTCATAATTTTCAGGAATGATTTCACAAACACGCTCTACGAATTTGGGCAAAATATGTCGCAAAGCGGGGCGTGCAGATTGCGAGAATGATTTTATAAATACGCTCTAAAATAAGATAGTGCGGTTCATAAGAAACTATGAAAGAGAAACTGCTTTGTACAGCATGAATTTACCAGGAATGGGAATGCTGATACAAGGCAGTTTTTTGCATATCAAAGGATATTGCAGCCAGAGCCTGTTTCAAACACATTCTAGTACATCGAAAATTAAGTTTCTGCTATATTGACGCAGGATGATTTCTTCATATGCAAGGCGGAGGAAGGAGGCGTAGCGGTGGCTACGGCGACCGACGACAACGCAGCAGATGAAAAATCAGACAAGTCAATATGGCGGTTACTTAATATTCAATGTACTAGACAATACTACCTGCCGTGTCTGAATTTTAGTCAATGTTTAACGATTGTATAACGACAAAATAACAAGAATTTGTTAGCATGTAATTACTTTTTGAAGTGTGAAAAAATTGACGATATGCAATAAAATGGAAGTCGGTTTTTAAATAATGTGCACAATAAAAGTTGCTATCCACACTGAATTGTGTTAAAATCTGTCTATAAAATGAGACTTGAGACAGGAGGCTTTTATGAAAAAATGGGGAGATATTATCAAGAATATGACTTTGCTTAGTCAATTTAGCTTATCCTTTATCACTCCTCTGCTTCTGTGCCTGCTGATCTGCTGGTGGATGAGTACCAGCCTGGGAATAGGAGAATGGATTTTTATTCCTGGCTTTTTTTTCGGACTGGGAGGCTCCTTTACAGTAGCCTATAAGCTTTACCTGTCCGTAACCGGACATCAGAAGAAAGAGAAAGAGAAAAAGAAGAATAAAGTTTCATTTAACAGACATCATTAGAGTGTGTTTGAGGAATCATTCCTGCAAAGTGTGACGTACATTTTGCAGAAAACCTTTTTCAAACACGTTTCAGAAGGGAGATTTGTATGAGCAAAATGTTTGCAGATGTGCAGCCGGCAGTGAGGAAAGAGACGAAGAAGGTGGCGATTGGTACATTTGTATGCGTAGTCCTGATGTGGGCTGTATTTGGAATCGGACATCTGGCAGTGCCGGAGCAGATTCCGTTTGATTATACAGTGCTTCTCGCCGGATTTATTGGCGGGATGGTGGCAGTACTGAACTTTTTCCTTATGGGGCTGACCGTTCAGAAGATAGTTTCCATGGAGGACGATAAACAGGCTGCAGCGAAGATGAAGGCCAGCTATAGTCAGAGAATGATGCTTCAGCTTATCTGGGGCGTTCTGGCGATTGCGGTTCCCTGTTTTCAGTTTGTAGCCGGAATCTTACCATTGCTTTTTCCAAACATTGTGATCAAGACAGTTGGAATCATTGGGGGGAGGAAGGCCGCATAATGATATATACAATTTTATGTAACTATTCAGCAGGTACTGCTCCGCGAAGTGTGTGACAGATGTGGTACGGAACAGTTACAAATTTATAATGACAGGAGGTGAGAGTACATGGATATCGAAATAACCGGTGGCAGGATATTCTATACGTTTCCGTTCGAGATTCCCATCCTGGGGAAATTCCAGATCACGGAGACTCTGGTTGTAAGCTGGCTGGTTATGCTGTTGATCACAGGACTTTGTATCTGGCTGACACATGATCTGAAAGTGGAGAAAATATCCAGGAGACAGGCTGTGGCTGAGCTACTGGTGGAGACAGCAAATAAGTTCGTCATCGGAAATATGGGGGAGAAATTCAGCTATATGATTCCTTTTGTGGCGGCGCTTTTTGCTACCAGTGTGGTATCCAACCTGATCAGCCTTGTAGGACTGCGAAGCCCTACAGCAGATCTTTCCACAGAAGCTGCATGGGCAGTTGTTGTATTTACCATGATCACGGCACAGAAGATTAAGACAAATGGTTTCGGTGGATATATGAAGGGATTTACAACTCCGATCCCTATTATGACACCATTTAATATTCTTTCTGAGATCGCCACACCGATCAGTATGGCGTGCCGTCATTTTGGAAATATTCTTTCCGGTGTAGTTATCAATGGTTTGATCTATGCAGCGCTGGCGCTGGCAAGCTCCAAACTGTTTGGATTGATTCCGGGTATTGTGGGAGATGTTTTGTCGAAGATCCCATTCCTGGACGTTGGTATTCCGGCAATTATGTCAGTTTATTTTGACTGGTTTTCCGGAATCATGCAGGCATTTATTTTCTGTATGCTGACTGTAATGTATATCGCGAATGCAGCAGAAGAGTAGCGTAAAGAAGGCGGATGTTCACGAAGTGGGCAGAAAATCGGAAAATGCAGAAAATATTTTGCAGTTTCCGGATGAATTGAATTTCTAACAAGAGAAATCATAAATAACAGGAGGATTTGATTATGGATTTTACAGTATTGGCAAAAGGTATCGCACTGGCTGGTTGTGCAATTGGTGCTGGTCTTGCACTGATCGCAGGTATCGGACCTGGTATTGGAGAAGGTAACGCAGTTGCAAAAGCTCTGGAAGCAATCGGACGTCAGCCAGAGTGTAAAGGTGATGTAACCTCTACCATGCTTCTTGGTTGTGCGATCGCAGAGACTACAGGTATTTACGGTTTCGTAACCGGTCTGCTTCTGATCTTTGTTGCACCTGGTACCTTCATGAAGTTCCTTGGATAATTAAGGACAAGTATCACAGGCGTTACCATTCACAGACCGCTGTTATGGAAGCTCCATAGAGACGGCACCAAAGCAGCTGGTTTCTATACTGGTAAGATACTGGAACGGTATGAATGGTAGCAGTTACAACAGGAGGTTAGAACATGCAGGTACAGGAACTTGTAGGAATTGTGCCGTGGACGTTTATCGCACAGATCTGCAATCTTTTTCTTCAAATGTATCTGATAAAAAGATTTTTGTTTAAGCCTGTCAATGAAATGCTTCAGAAGAGAAGAGCAATGGCAGATGCCGAAATCCAGGATGCTACAAAGGCGAAGGAAGAAGCTCTTGCCATGAAGACAGAGTATGAACAGAATATGCAGCAGGCCAAAGCAAAGGCCAGCGATATTGTCACAGAGGCACAGAGGACAGCTTCCCTCCAGAGTGAGGAGATCCTGAAAAGTGCAGCCCAGGAAGCCCGTGCTATGAAAGAGAAGGCTGAGAGCGACATTGCACAGGAGAAACGAAAAGCTGTCAATGAGGTGAAGAATGAGATCGGCGGCATGGCAATGGAGATTGCCGGCAAGGTGATCGAGCGTGAGATCAAAGAAGAGGATCACGCGAAACTGATCGACGAGTTTATTTCGAATGTAGGTGAGGCATCATGACGCAGATTGCCAGATTATATGGCAGCAGCATGTATGATCTTGCTGCTGAAGAACAGCTTACCGACACTGTGCTGGAGCAGATGCAGACAATCCGGCAGCTTTTCCGGGAGAATCCCGATTATGTGAAATTGTTGTCAGAGCCTTCGATCCCGAAGGAAGAGAGGACAAAACTTCTTGATACTGCATTTGGAACAGAAGCAGAACGGTATCTGGTGAATTTTCTGAAACTGCTGTGTGAGCGCGGAATCCTGGGAGAGTATTCCGGATGCTGTGAGGAATTTACACGGCGGTACAATGTGGACCATAACATTGCCACTGCAGTGGTGACCAGCGCGGTTGCACTGACAGATGAGCAGATGGCAGCGCTTAAGGACAAGCTGGAGAAGATAAGCGGTAAGACCGTTACCCTGACCCAGAAGACAGATCCTACAGTGCTTGCAGGTCTTAAAGTGGAACTGGAGGGCAGACAGCTGGACGGTACAGTAAAGAGCCGTCTGGATGATCTTTCCAGGAAATTAAACGAGCTTATAGTATAAGGATGGATAGAGAAAATGCAGCTTAAACCTGAAGAAATTTCAAAAGTCATCCGCAGTCAGATCAAATACTACGATAACGCTATCAAACAGAATGAGACCGGTACGGTTCTTATGGTTGGTGATGGTATTGCAAGAGCCAGCGGTCTTATCAACTGTATGGCAGGAGAGCTTCTTGAGTTTGAGGACGGAAGCTTCGGAATGGCGCAGAACCTGGAAGAAAACAGTGTTTCTATCGTTTTATTTGGGGATGATTCCGGTATTGGCGAAGGTCAGACCGTAAAGCGCACCGGAAAGGTGGTATCCGTTCCGGTTGGTGAGGCTATGATCGGGCGAGTTGTAAATGCCCTTGGACAGCCTATTGACGGTGCAGGACCTGTAGTGACAAGTGAATACAGGGCGATTGAGAGCCCGGCACCAGGTATCTGCGAGAGACAGGGCGTTAACCAGCCTCTGCAGACCGGTATTAAGGCAATTGACTCCATGGTTCCCATTGGAAGAGGTCAGCGTGAGCTGATTATCGGTGACCGTCAGACTGGTAAGACCACTCTGGCAGCAGATACTATTATCAATCAGAAGGGGAAGGACGTGATCTGTATCTATGTTGCAATTGGTCAGAAGCGTTCCACCGTATCTTCCCTGGTTGAGACTCTTACAAGAAATGGCGCTATGGATTATACCATCGTTGTAGCGGCTACTGCTTCAGAAGCCAGCCCGCTGCAGTACATTGCACCGTATTCCGGATGTGCAATGGGTGAATATTTTATGTATAAGGGAAAAGATGTACTTATCATTTACGATGATTTAAGTAAGCATGCGGTTGCTTATCGTGCACTTTCCCTGCTGATCCGTCGTCCACCGGGACGTGAGGCATATCCTGGAGATGTTTTCTATCTCCATTCCAGACTTCTGGAGCGTGCCGCAAGACTGGATGAGGCACACGGCGGCGGTTCCCTGACTGCACTTCCGATCATCGAGACACAGGCAGGAGACGTTTCCGCATATATTCCCACTAACGTTATTTCCATCACAGACGGACAGATTTTCCTGGAGACAGAGCTGTTCCATTCCGGTGTTATGCCGGCTGTAAACCCTGGTATTTCCGTATCACGAGTTGGTGGAAATGCACAGATCAAGGCAATGAAGAAGGTTGCCGGTACTTTGAAGCTGATTTATTCCCAGTATCGAGAGCTGCAGAGCTTTGCTCAGTTTGGATCTGATCTGGATGCAGATACCAAGGCCAGACTGGAGCAGGGAGCCCGTATTGTGGAGGTTCTGAAGCAGAACCAGAATGCGCCGGTTCCAGTTGAGAAGCAGGTAGCTATCCTTTATGCAGTAACCAAGGGAATCCTTTCCCGGGTTGCTACAGAGGATGTAAGAACCTATGAAGCTGGTCTTTATACCTGGATTGACAGTGATGCACAGGGTGCTGCTGCAATGCAGGAAATCCGTTCCACAGGTGCATTATCTGCGGAGACAGAAGAGAAGCTGAAGGGCGCATTGGAACAGTATACTGAGAATTTTGTAAATACAAGACCTGAGAAATAAATTGTGACAAGGAGGACTTTTTATGGCTGCAAACATGAAAGCGGTAAAGCTGCGGATCAAAAGTGTGCAGAGCACTATGCAGATTACCAAGGCAATGGAGCTTGTAGCATCCTCCAAACTGCGTAAAGCAAAAGAAAGGGCGGAAGTCTGCCGGCCTTATTTTGAGACCATGCATCAGACCCTTGTGGATATTGCCCGGGGGAATACAGATTTTTCCTCTGTATATGCCAGAGAATCCGGGAATGAGAAGCGCTGCTATGTGCTGATCGCCGGAGACCGTGGTCTGGCTGGCGGATATAACACCAACTTGTTTAAATGTCTGGAAGCAGCCTCTGTGAATCAGGATTTCCTGGTTCTTCCCATTGGGAAAAAGGCTGTGGAGTATTCGAAGCGAAATGGATTTGCCTGTGTTACAGAAAGCTTTGGCGAAATTGCCGATGTTTCTGTTGCAGACTGCTTTGAGATGGCGAATCTGCTCTGCGGGGAATTTAAGAAGGGAGAATTTGGACACATTGATCTTTGTTACACAAAATTTGTTTCCATGCTTTCCCAGCAGCCATCAGCGATACCGGTGCTGCCTCTGAAGGACCTGACAGATGAACAGGATACAAAGAGCATCCGGAATCTGATTCTGTATGAGCCGGATGCGTCGGAAGTATTTGATGCCATCGTTCCAGAGTATCTGGCTGGTTTGATCTATGGTGCGGTTTGTGAGAGCGTAGCCAGTGAGCTGGCTGCAAGACGTACCGCCATGGAGGCTGCGACCAACAATGCCGAGGAAATGATCGAGAAGCTGAATCTGCATTACAACCGGGCACGTCAGGCAAGCATCACGCAGGAGATCACAGAGATTGTTGGAGGTGCGGAGGGTGTATGACCCATCGCATAGTATGTTATAAGGAGACTGCTAAATGAGCGAAAAACACATTGGCGAGGTGGTGCAGGTAATCGGACCGGTACTGGATATCCGGTTTGGTCATGACGAGCTGCCGGCACTTCTTAATGCCATCGAAATTGATCATGAAGGCACCAGGCTCACAGCGGAGGTTGCCCAGCAGATCGGGGATAATACAGTGCGCTGTATTGCAATGAATTCTACCGACGGTCTGGTGAGAGGAACTAAGGCTGTGGATACAGGTGAACCTATTAAGGTTCCGGTTGGAGAGGAGTGCCTGGGAAGAGTATTTAATCTTCTTGGTGATCCGGTAGACAATCTTCCGGCACCAGAGACGAAAGAGCACTGGGCAATCCACCGTCCGGCACCATCCTATGAGGAGCAGATGCCGGCAACCGAGATCCTGGAGACCGGTATCAAGGTCGTTGACCTGATCTGCCCCTATGCAAAGGGTGGTAAGATCGGTCTGTTCGGAGGTGCTGGTGTTGGCAAAACAGTTCTTATCATGGAGCTGATCCACAATGTTGCCACAGCACACGGCGGACTTTCTGTATTTACAGGTGTTGGAGAGCGTACCCGTGAGGGTAATGACCTTTACAATGAAATGAAGGAAAGCGGCGTTATCGACAAGACTGCACTGGTTTACGGCCAGATGAATGAGCCGCCGGGAGCGCGTATGCGAGTTGGCCTTTCCGGACTGACTATGGCAGAGTATTTCCGTGACGTAAAGAATCAGGACGTGCTTCTTTTCATTGATAATATTTTCCGTTTTACACAGGCTGGCTCAGAGGTTTCCGCACTTCTTGGACGTATGCCTTCCGCGGTAGGTTATCAGCCAACTCTGGCTACTGAGATGGGTGCCCTTCAGGAGCGTATCACTTCTACCAGAAAGGGTTCCATCACATCTGTACAGGCTGTTTATGTACCTGCCGATGACCTTACAGACCCGGCTCCGGCTACTACATTTACCCATCTGGATGCGACCACTGTACTTTCCCGTGAGATCGCCAGCCAGGGTATTTATCCGGCAGTGGATCCCCTTGATTCCACCAGTCGTATCCTTTCTCCGGAGGTAGTTGGACAGGAGCATTATGAGATTGCACGTGCAGTACAGAGAGTTCTGCAGCGTTATAAAGAACTGCAGGATATTATTGCCATCATGGGTATGGATGAGCTGTCTGAGGAAGACAAGCTGACAGTAAGCCGTGCACGTAAGGTGCAGCGTTTCCTGTCACAGAGCTTCTCTGTAGCAGAGCAGTTTACAGGTATGCCGGGACAGTACGTTCCGCTGAAAGAGACTCTCCGTGGATTTAAGATGATCCTGGATGGCGAGTGCGACAGTATTCCAGAGAGCTGCTTCCTGTTTGCCGGAACTATTGACGATGTATTTGAGAAAGCAAAAAATAACCAGAATCAGTAAAGGAGGCTGCCTATGAGGACATTTCCCCTTAGAATCGGTACCCCCGACGGCCTGCTTTTTGAGGGAGAGGTGCAGCGCATTGTGTGCCGCAGCATTACCGGTGATCTGGCAATCCTGGCAGGACATTGCAACTTCTGTACCGCTCTTGGAATGGGCGAGGCCCATGTGATACTGGAGGATGGCACCAGCCGCAGTGCAGCCTGCATCGGTGGCATGCTCACCGTAATGGATGGCAACTGCAGTCTTCTTGCAACCACCTGGGAATGGCAGGAGGACATCGACGTCGACCGCGCCGGAAAGGCCAAAGAGCGTGCCCAGGAAAAACTGGCCAAAGGTGGTCTCTCCGATAAAGAATACAAGATCGTAGAAGCCAAGCTGCAGAGGGCGCTGGTGAGACTTAGTGTGAAAGGTTAAGGAATGATGAAAGAGGACAGTTTTGCCTGGAAAATGGTGTCTAAGGTGAGACTGTTCTTTTTATGTATAAAAGTTTGCGGACACCAATACATTGGTCTTTGTTACTGCGAAAAAAATCGTAAATTATCACCAATGATTTATTTTCGACTTTAAAACGTCAAACTCCCATCACATAAAAGCGTTGACATAAATGGGTGGGGGCGTTACAATAAGGTATCGGGGAAAATATGAAAAAGGGCTGGATATAACCGGTCCTTTTTATTACTTTCCAACAAAAACAAAGCCTGGAAGGTACAGCTGCCAGGCACTATAAAATGAAAAAGAAAACAAGGGGGACGATTTGAAAGAACGAGAAACATTTGGATCACGGCTGGGATTTATCCTGGTCTCTGCAGGATGCGCCATTGGACTTGGAAACGTGTGGAAGTTTCCGTATATGGCGGGAAAATATGGTGGAGCGGCATTTATTCTGATTTACCTGATATTTCTGGTTTTGTTGGGATTGCCAGTACTGGTATGTGAATTCGCAGTAGGACGTGCAAGCCGCAAAAGTACGGCAAGGGCATTTCACGACCTGGAACCGGAGGGCGCCAACTTCCATAATTTCAGCTACATGAGCATGGTTTCCAACTATGTGCTGATGATGTTCTACACCATGGTTGCAGGATGGATGCTTTACTACTGTTACGCAATGGCAGCCGGCAAACTGGCCGGGAAAGATTCTGCACAGGTGGCAGACTATTTTACAGGACTTCAGGATTCAGCTGGTACAATGACTTTATGGATGATCATTGTAGTTGTTTTATCCTTCGGAGTGTGCTCTTTGGGAGTGCAGCGTGGCCTGGAGAAAATCACAAAAGTTATGATGATGTGTCTTCTGGCACTGATCGTAGTGCTTGCAGTTCATTCCCTTACGCTTGACGGAGCGATGGAGGGAGTGAAATTTTACCTAGTACCGGATTTTGCCGCTATGGCCGAGATCGGAATCGGAAATGTGATCTTTGGGGCACTGTCGCAGGCATTTTTTACATTAAGTATTGGTGCAGGCTCTATGACTATTTTCGGAAGCTATCTTGGAAAGGACAGATCCCTTCTGGGAGAATCTCTGCATATTACGATTCTGGATACTTTTGTCGCATTGATGGCAGGATTGATCATTATTCCGGCATGCTTCGCATTTGGTGTGGAGCCAGGAGCAGGCCCGGGACTTGTATTTATTACATTGCCTAATGTATTTAACCAGATGACAGGAGGGAAAATCTGGGGAGCTCTGTTTTTCCTGTTTATGTCCTTTGCCTCCCTGTCTACTGTAATTGCGGTTTTTGAGAATATTATATCCTATTCAATGGACAGAAAAGGCTGGAGTCGTGGAAAAGCTGTTATAGTCAATATGGTGGCAATGATCCTTCTTTCTCTTCCGGCAGTATTTGGTTTCAACATTTTGTCAGGAATACAGCCTCTTGGAGCAGGAACGAACATTATGGATCTGGAAGATTTCATTGTATCCAATAATATTCTTCCACTGGGTTCTGTAGTATTTGTAATGTTCTGCGTGTCCAAATATGGCTGGGGCTGGAAGAACTTTATTAAAGAGGCGGATACCGGAGAAGGGCTGAAATTCCCTGCAAACGTACAGAAATACATGCTATATGTGATTCCGGCGATTGTAGTTGTGATTTATCTGAAAGGATATTATGATATGTTCAGACCGAAGGGACCGGTTGTGTTGACCGTGTGGATGATTGTGAGTCTGCTGGTGCTGGGACTTGTAGGATGGATTATATTTGGAAAAAATAAGACGAAATAATAGAGAAATCTTAATAAGAAATAAGCAAAAGAGGAGTGACATAAAATGATAGCAGAAAAAATGAAACCATATGTAAAAAACAATTCTGCAATCCGTATGATGTTCGAGGAAGGCAATCGCCTTCGCGCGATTTACGGACCGGAAAATGTATTTGATTTCAGCCTTGGAAATCCAAGTGTACCCGCACCGGATTGTGTTCGTCAGGCCATCATTGATCTGGTAAATGAGGAAGAGCCGACAGTTCTCCATGGCTATATGAGCAATGCAGGATTCGAAGATGTTCGTCAGACAATTGCAGAGTCCCTGAACCGTCGATTTGGCACTTCTTTTGCAGCGAAAAATCTGATCATGACAGTTGGAGCAGCCAGTGGACTGAATGTGGCTTTTAAGACGATCCTGAATCCTGGGGAAGAAGTGATCGTTTTTGCACCTTATTTTCTGGAGTATGGTGCATATGTACGCAATTATGACGGCAACCTTGTGGAAATCTCACCGGATACTACCACATTCCAGCCGAATCTGAAGGAATTTGAGGAGAAAATCACACCAAAGACCCGTGCTGTCATTGTGAATACTCCTCACAATCCGACTGGAGTTGTTTATTCAGAAGAAATAATTAGGAAACTTGCGTCAATTCTGGAAGCGAAGCAGAAAGAATTTGGCACAGTGATTTACCTGATTTCTGATGAGCCATATAGAGAACTGGCCTATGACGGCGTACAGGTACCCTATCTGACAAAATATTATGCAAATACAATCGTAGGCTATTCCTACAGCAAATCCCTTTCTCTTCCAGGTGAGCGTATCGGTTATCTGGTTATTCCAGACGAGGCAGACGGAAGCGAGGAACTGATCGCAGCAGCAGCCATTGCTAACCGTACTATTGGCTGCGTAAATGCTCCATCCCTGATCCAGAAAGTAATCGCGAAATGCGTAGATGCAGAGGTAGATGTGGCAGCTTACGACAAGAACCGCCTTGCTCTTTACAATGGACTGAAAAAACTGGGATTTGAATGTATCAAGCCACAGGGAGCGTTCTATTTATTCGTAAAATCTCCAGTTGCAGATGAAAAAGCCTTCTGCGAAGCTGGCAAAAAATACAATATCCTTATGGTGCCGGGAAGCTCCTTTGCCTGCCCTGAATATGTAAGACTGGCTTATTGTGTATCGTATGACACGATTATGAACTCTTTGCCCCAGTTTGGAAAATTAGCAGAAGAATTTGGGCTGAAAGCATGATTTCTGTGTACCGCGAAGCGTGTAGCAGTGAAGGTACTGAACCGTTACAATATGATATATAAAGTAAGGTTAAAGATATGCTGTTAAAGCTTAAAGCCTGTTTGAAAAATCAGTAAATGGGAGGAAGTTATGTCCAGTTTATATATCGTAATTCCGGCATATAATGAATCGGAGAATATTGAGAAAACCATTGATCAGTGGTACCAGGTAGTGGAACGCCATAACGACGAGGGGAAATCCAGACTGGTAATTATTAACGACGGAAGTAAAGACAACACCTATGAACTTCTGCAGAAATGCGCTGCTACAAGACCACTTCTTATCCCTCTGGATAAGCCAAACGGCGGTCACGGCCCTACAGTACTTTATGGATATCGCTATGCCATCCGGCAGAAAGCCGATTATATTTTCCAGACTGATTCAGACGGTCAGACGAACCCTGACGAATTCGAGCCATTTTGGAACCAGAGGGGTCGGTATGATGCAATAATCGGTAGCCGCGCTGTACGTGGCGACGGAAAATCCAGAAAATTCGTAGAGAATGTTGTATGCTTTCTGCTGAGAATGATCTTCGGTGTAAAAGTTTCCGACGCCAATGCGCCGTACCGCCTGATGAAATCCAGCCTGGTAGCCAAATATATCGACAAACTCCCAGAAGATTTCAATATTCCAAACATTATGTTTACTACATACTTTGTCCACTACAAAGAAAAAGTACAATTCATAGACATCACCTTCAAACCCAGACAGGGCGGAACTAATTCCATCAATGTGAAGAAAATTGTGAAAATTGGCTGGAAGGCTGTGAAGGACTTCTATAAACTAAAGAAAGAGCTTTAGAGCTTGCTATATACAAAAAGAGCAGATAAATCTTACTCAACCTAAGATCTATCTGCTCTATTTTCTTATAATCCCTTACGCATTTTTCTTAATAGAAGCTCTCTTACGATCACGGGAATCCAGAATCTTCTTACGGATACGAAGGCTGCTTGGAGTAACCTCCAGAAGTTCATCCGTATCGATAAACTCAATAGCCTGCTCCAGACTGAGAACTCTTGGCGGAGTCAGTTTCAGTGCTTCATCAGCAGAAGAAGAACGAGTATTGGTCAGATGCTTGGTCTTGCAGACATTCAGCTCGATATCCTCTGCCTTGCCATTCTGTCCGATAACCATACCACTGTAAACCTTTGCACCAGGTCCGATAAATAAAGTACCACGCTCCTGAGCTGCAAACAGACCATAAGTAACAGCCTCGCCGCCCTCGAAAGCAATCAGGGAACCCTGTTTACGATACTGGAAATCTCCCTTATATGGAGAATAGCCATCAAAAATAGTATTGATAATACCAGTTCCCTTTGTGGAAGTAAGGAAATTTCCTCGGAAACCAATCAGTCCACGGGAAGGAATGTGGAACTCAAGACGAACGGAACCGTCGCTTGCAGTGCTCATTCCCTGCAGTTCACCCTTACGCTCGCTGAGCATCTGGATAACGGTACCGGAAAATTCCTCCGGAACATCAATGTAGGCAATTTCCATTGGCTCTAATTTCTTGCCGCGTTCATCAATTTTGTAAAGTACCTCTGGTTTGCTGACTGCAAATTCATATCCCTCACGTCTCATATTCTCAATAAGAACGGAAAGATGAAGCTCACCACGTCCGGAAACCTTAAAGCACTCAGTTGTCTCAGTGTCTTCTACGCGAAGACTGACATCTGTGTTCAACTCTCTGTAAAGTCTGTCACGAAGATGACGGGAGGTGATGTATTTACCCTCCTGTCCTGCAAGCGGGCTGTCATTTACCAGGAAGTTCATGGCGATAGTCGGCTCAGAAATCTTCTGGAATGGAATTGCCTCCGGGTTATCTCCGCCGCAAAGGGTATCTCCGATATGAATTTCAGCAATACCGGAAATTGCAACAATTGATCCGATAGTTGCCTCTTTTACCTCAACTTTATTCAGACCGTCAAACTCATAAAGCTTGCTGATCTTAACCTTCTGTTTTTTGTCCGGATCGTGGTGGTTCAGAAGAGTAAGCTCCTGGTTTACGGCAATAGTGCCGCTCTCAACCTTACCAACGCCGATACGTCCAACATATTCGTTATAATCAATGGTACTGATCAGTACCTGTGTGTCTGCATCCGGGTCTCCCTCCGGAGCCGGAATGTATTTCAGAATAGCCTCAAACAGCGGCTCCATGTTCTCTGGTGTATCCTTCAGATCCAGAACAGCGTGTCCTGTTTTTGCAGATGCATAGAGGAATGGGCAGTCGAGCTGCTCATCGGAAGCACCAAGATCCATAAGAAGTTCCAGAACCTCGTCAACAACCTCGTCTGGCCTTGCTTCTGGACGGTCTATCTTATTAATGCAGACGATTACGTGCAGATCCAGCTCAAGAGCTTTTTTCAGAACGAATTTGGTCTGAGGCATAGCGCCTTCGAAAGCGTCAACCAGAAGGATAACGCCGTCTACCATTTTCAGTACACGCTCAACCTCGCCGCCGAAGTCAGCATGTCCTGGGGTATCGATAATGTTGATCTTTGTGTCTTTGTAATGAACTGCTGTGTTCTTGGAGAGAATTGTGATACCACGCTCTCTCTCAATATCGTTGGAGTCCATGACACGTTCCTGAACCTCCTGATTGGCACGGAAAACACCGCTCTGTTTCAGAAGCTGGTCTACCAGAGTGGTTTTACCATGGTCAACGTGGGCAATGATGGCTACGTTACGTACATCTTCGCGTTTCGTCTTCATAAAAATCGAAATCCTTTCTTTATCGGGCAGAGGAATTCTGCCTCTTTCTTTCCATATTAATGTAGTTTCTTCTTTATATTGTCCAAAACCTCAGTTTACCACATTTTTCGCGAATTACAAGGTGTTGAAAAAAATTTTTTAAATTTCTATGAAAAAAATATTTTAAATTTCTGGTTCTAAACAGGGTGATTTTCTCATAGATATTATAGACCAACAAGTAAGACAAGTATTATATGTCTGCAGAAAAAAGTGAAAATAAGGAAGGAGAACTACAACATGGCAGATAAAATTATTGAAAACAATCAGGTTTCCATCACGGGAAAAATCGTTACAGGTTTCACATTCAGCCACCAGGTTTACGGAGAAGGATTTTATACCATGGATCTTCTGGTAAAGAGGCTTAGCGATTCTGAAGACAGGATTCCGGTGATGGTATCTGAAAGGCTGGTGGACGTTACCCAGGATTACGTGGGACAGTATGTGGAAATTCACGGACAGTTCCGTTCCTATAACCGTCATGAAGAAAAACACAACCGGCTGGTGCTTTCCGCATTTGCACGGGAATTAAAATTTCTGGAAGAAGAGGATTCTCTGGCACCGGTAAACCAGATTTTCCTGGACGGATATATCTGTAAGCCGCCTGTTTACCGGAAAACACCGCTGGGAAGAGAGATTGCCGATCTGCTTCTTGCAGTGAACCGACCTTATGGAAAATCAGATTACATACCGTGTATTTGCTGGGGACGAAATGCCCGCTATGCTTCAGCCTTTGAAGTGGGCGGTCATGTACTGATCTGGGGCAGGATCCAAAGCAGGGAATACATGAAGCGCATCGGGGAAAATGAGACACAGAAGAGAATCGCTTATGAGGTATCGGTGAGCAAGCTGGAGTATGTGTAAACCAACCGAAGTGGCGGGAAATACGCCATGGTCTGCCAGTTACTTTATGGAAGGCAACCAGCCCGATTTTTCTCCAAGTTTCTTCTGCTTGCATTTCTGCTGGTTTTGCGGTAATATAAGCATATTAAAAATGGCGCAGTTTGCGGTTCTTATTTGCAAAGCGCGATATCTGGAATATAATGAACGGTATCATTTGCGGAGACGGCATTGCGAGGAATGTTATTGATCTATGGCAGACGGTAACATTATTTTTAACAATAAGAGGAATCAGTATGGAAAAAGAAATAACAGAAGTATATTGCGGAAATGGCAGAGGTAAGACCACACTGGCAATTGGTCAGGCACTGCGGGCATCTTCTCAGGGCAAAAGTGTGATCATCATTCAGTTCCTGAAAGGAAATGAACGGCGTGAGCTGGACTTTCTGGAAGAACTGGATCAGCTGGATATCAAGATCTTCCGCTTCGAAAAGATGGAGAGCTGTTACGACCAGTTGAATGAGGAAGAGCAGGCTGAAGAGGAGCGCAATATTCTCAATGGTTTAAATTTTGCCCGTAAAGTGATTGCTACACAGGAATGTGATTTCCTGGTACTGGATGAAATTCTGGGACTTCTGGATAAGCATATTGCTACTGTTGATATGGTTGTCGGGCTTTTGAAACAGAAGGACGAGTCCATGCATTTGATACTTACGGGGAATCGGGTAGACCCTGGCATTTTGGATTATGTGGACAGTGTGACTACCATTACCACTCTTGGAAGAGAGCAGAACTCATGATAAGGATGAATAGGAGGAAATAATATGGCAATTTTCAAAGGTGCAGCCGTTGCAATTGTAACCCCGATGCATGAAGACGGAAAGGTAAATTATGAGAAACTGGAAGAGCTTCTGGACTATCAGATCGCGAACAGCACAGATGCAATCGTTATCTGTGGCACTACAGGCGAGTCTTCTACATTGACACATGGAGAACATCTTCAGACCATCAAATTTGCAATTGACAAAGTAGCTGGAAGGGTTCCTGTCATTGCAGGTACCGGTTCTAATTGCACAGAGACTGCAGTTATGATGTCTCAGGAAGCAGCTTCTTATGGCGCTGATGCACTTCTGATCGTGACTCCATATTACAACAAGGCAAGCCAGAAGGGTCTTATTCGTCATTATACAGAGATTGCCAATTCTGTACCGGAAACTCCGATCATCATGTATAATGTGCCAAGCCGTACAGGCTGCAATATCCAGCCTGCTACAGCAGTTGCACTTGCGAAGAATGTGAAGAATATTGTGGGAATCAAGGCTGCAAGCGGAGATCTTTCCCAGATCGCCAAGATGATGTCCATGGCTGACGGAGCTCTCGAGCTTTATTCCGGAAATGATGACCAGGTACTTCCGATCCTTTCCCTTGGCGGACTTGGAGTAATCTCTGTTTTATCCAATGTTGCTCCGAAGAATACACATGACATGGTTATGAAATTTATGGAGGGAGACCTTGCTGGTGCTGCCAGACTTCAGCTTGAGGCTGTTCCGCTTATCAATGCACTGTTCTGCGAGGTAAACCCGATTCCGGTTAAGACTGCCCTGAACCTGATGGGCTGGAAAGTGGGACCGACCCGTATGCCTCTTTGTGAGATGGAGCCGGAGAATGAGGAGAGACTGAAAAAAGCTCTTGCTGATTACGGAATTAAGCTTGCATAAATAATGTTGAAATCCCGGACAGAGCCTGTCAGCTCTGGTGTGCGGCAGCATATTGTCTGACAGCTGGCTGACGGGATTTCTTTATAATGTGTGAGCAGGGAAAAAAAGAGTGTGTAGATTGTTGAAATAATTTTTACAAGCTCGTTAATTTACAGTAAGAAAGGAAAAAATAAAAATGGTTAGAATTATCATGCACGGATGTAACGGTCATATGGGACAGGTTATTTCCAATATTGTTGAGAAGGATGCAAATGCCCAGATCGTAGCAGGAATCGACATTGCAGACCAGGGGAAAAACAGCTATCCGGTATTCACAAACATTGACGATTGCCAGGTGGAAGCAGATGCTGTTATCGATTTTTCCTCCCCGAAGGCTTTTAATAAGCTGATGGACTACTGCGAGAAGAAAAATATGCCGGTAGTTCTTTGCACCACAGGTTTAAGTGAAGAGCAGCTTGCAAGAGTAGAAGAGAGTGCAAAAAAGATCGCCGTTCTGAAATCTGCCAACATGTCCCTTGGAATCAATACTCTTTTGAAACTGGTTCAGGATGCAGCTAAGGTTTTGGCAGCAGCTGGTTTTGACATGGAGATTGTAGAGAAGCACCATAACCTGAAAGTGGATGCACCAAGCGGAACAGCTCTTGCCCTTGCAGATAGTCTGAACGAGGCAATGGACAACCAGTATCATTACGTATATGACCGCAGCCAGAGAAGAGAGAAACGTGACGCTAAGGAGATCGGTATTTCCGCAGTTCGCGGAGGCTCTATTGTTGGCGAGCATGAAGTGATTTTTGCCGGACCGGATGAAGTGATCGAATTTAAGCACACAGCATATTCTAAGGCTGTATTTGGCAAGGGTGCTGTAGAAGCAGCGAAATATCTTGCCGGAAAACCAGCTGGAAGATATGATATGAGCAACGTGATCGAAGGTTAACAGAAATATACAAAAATTGTAAAATGCATACAAAATAATTGTTGAATTTATGGATTTACAGATAGCAATGTGTTTGCTATAATTCCATCATAAGTTGCAACGGAGCAAACTACTTAGAGAGTTTGCTCCGTTTTTTGCGTTTATGGTATGGCAGGTCAGAGTATTTGCTGATAAAGCATTTTTGCACTTGTTTCCATAATGTACCGAAACTTCATAAGAGAGAAATGCAATATCGCATTTCTGCCATGCAGAAAGGGCTGCCACAGGGCGGTCCTTTTGGCGTTAGTAAAGCTGGAAATCGGGATAGCATAACTGCGCAGGCTGTTATTGTCCACTTTGGAAACGATAACAGAAGACTATCTGTACCGGCGAGAGTCAGAGAGGAGAAATTATTATGAGAAAAACAGCAAAAGCAATGGCACTTCTTACAGCAGCTTCTATGATTATGACAGCTTTTACCCCGGTTTACGCAGAGAGTACAGACACAGAGGACACGGCAGCAGTTGACTGGGAAAACGGTGAAAATATTAAAGCAATTAAGGAGAAAGGTGTGATCACCGTCGCAACCGGAACTTATGTACCATTTGAATACAGAGATGATGACGACAATATTGTAGGTTTTGATATTGACCTGGCGCAGTATATTGCAGACAAGCTTGGAGTTGACATGGAAGTGACAGATATGGAATTCCAGTCCATTGTTCCTTCTATCCAGAATGGGGAGTATGATTTTTCCATTGCAGCAATGTATAAGACAGACGAAAGATGCGAGGTTGTGGATATGTCCAAATCCTACTGCGACAGTGGTATGATCCTTGCCGTGAAAAAAGATTCAGAGTATGCAGATACCGTTAAGAGTCTGGCTGACTGCGATGGTCTGAAGGTTGCCGTAAAAGAGGGGGCAACTTCTTATAACGTAGCACAGAGCTTCCTGGATGAGAATCCGGATGTTTCCTATGAGATTGTTCAGTACAAGGATACAGTAGGATGCGTATCTGACCTTTTGGCAGGCCGTGTGGATGTTGTGGTAAACGATCTTCTGAACCAGAAGATTCTTTCCCAGGAATATGAAGGTGCCAAGATCGTGTGTGATCCATTTACCCATGCAGAGAACGCCATCGCCGTACAGAAGGGAAAAGATGATCTGCTTGCATTTATCAATGAATGTATTGACGAGTATTATGCAGACGGCACTTATGATACACTCTGGACAAAATGGATCGATGCTTCCGGCGAGGGAGAAGAAGCAGCTGCAGCAGAAGATACGGAAACCGCTGAATAAAGCATAATAGTGCAAGGACTGAACAGTTACAATAAAACACAGATATGTTTCTATGCAGAAAGCGCGTTACTGGTCACTCCGTGACCAGTAATACCGGAAGAGTAAGGAAGAAAGGATAAACCGGCTATAATTACTGGCCACAGGGGAAATAGTATGGTAACATTGAAATGGTCACTTGTATTTGACAAAATGACATCACTGCTCCAGGGATGCGCAGTGACGATGGAAATATCGGTTCTCACACTTATTTTTGGTACGATTCTGGGTGTTGTTCTTGCGTTGATGAGGGACAGCCACATAAAAGTGGTATCCAGACTGGCACAGATGTACATCTGGATCTGGAGAGGAACCCCGCTGATGGTGCAGGCATTTCTGATCTATTTCGGTTTGCCAAACCTGGGCATTACTTTCAGCGCTATGACAGCAGGTGTGCTTTCCATGTCCTTAAATACAGGCGCATACATTGCAGAAATTGTCCGTTCCGGTATCCATGCTATTGACCCGGGTCAGAGAGAAGCAGCCAAAGCACTTGGAATGCCCTGGCATCTGGAAATGCTTCGAATTGTGGCACCACAGGCAACCAAGATCTGCATTCTTCCTCTTGTAAACCAGTTTATTGCCACCATCAAAAATACTTCTATTTTGTCCGCCATCACTTTGACAGAGCTGACAAGAGAGGGAACCTTGATCGCTTATAATTCTTTCCATTATTTTGAGCCGTACATAGCTGTTGCGGTATTATATCTGATCCTGACAACTATATTTACCCAGATTGCAGGAGTTTTGGAAAGGAGGATGGCATAAATGGCAGAAGATGTTATTTTAAGTGTAAAAAATATCAGCAAAAGCTTTGGGGATCTTCAGGTGCTGAAGGAAATCGGTTTTGACATACATAAAGGGGAAAAGATTGCAATCCTTGGTCCCAGCGGTTCTGGTAAATCCACAATTCTCCGGTGTATCAACCAGCTGGAAACCTACGACAGCGGCGAAATCGATTATATGGGAAAACCTGTGAATTCCGGTCAGGCACTGCATGAGCTGCGGCAGCATATTGGAATGGTTTTCCAGAGATTTAACGTTTTTACCCATATGAGTGTGCTGCAGAATGTGATCGAGGCACCGGTTCATGTGAAAAAAGTCCCCAAACAGGAGGCAATTGTAAAGGCAAAAGATTTGCTGAAAATGGTTGGGCTGGAAGGCAGGGAAGAGGCAATGGCTAAGAATCTTTCCGGCGGCCAGCAGCAGAGGGTTGCGATCGCAAGAGCAATGGCCATGAATCCGGAAGTGATCCTTTTTGATGAGCCTACAAGCGCACTGGATCCAGAGCTGGTTGGAGAGGTTTTAAGTGTTATCCGTAAAGTAGCAGCAGAAGGAGTATCCATGGTTATCGTCACCCATGAGATGAATTTTGCCAGAGAAGTAGCGGATCGGATTTTGTTTATGGAAGATGGCGTGATCGTGGAGGATGCGCCTCCGGAAGAGTTTTTTGAGCATCCGAAGAATGATCGTATTCGTCAGTTTATCAGGAAAGTTGAGGAAAGGTAATTCGGGATGGACTACATAATCAAAGATGGCTGGATCGTAAATGGGAAAAAGGAAAAGCCATTTCATGGAGATCTTGTAATAGAAAATGGGAAAATTGCGGAAGTGGGAACTCATGTGGAGATTCCAGCCGATTTTCCAAAAGAGCGTGTTCTGAATGCGGCCGGTGGTTATATAACCCCCGGCTTCCTTGACATTCACAGACACGGAGACTGGCAGGCCTTTGGAAACGGGGATGATGAGCTTTTGAACCGGCAGGGACTGACGACGGTGGTGAATGGAAACTGTGGGCTTTCGGTGGCTCCGGCTGGGGAGAAATTTGGGAAAGAGATTGCCAGATTTCTCAGCAGTGTGACTGGGGATTTTCGTTGGGGAAAAGATGAAAATACAGATGATACCGAAGGTGTACTTTTCTCAAAAAAGAAAGAGGAGTCTTGCGGAATTTCGGAGAAAGAAATCGAGATAGATGCTCTTAGAATTATGTCAACCATGTCCGCCTACTTGTCGGCTCTTGGAAAAGAAAAGCGCAGCGTCAACACTGGAATGCTTGCAGGAAATGGAACCATCCGCGCCAGTGTAAAAGGCTATGCTTCCGGGAAGCTTTCCAAGGAAGAATTACATCAGGTGTGGAAGGCTGTGGAGGAAGCTCTGTCAGCAGGAGCGCTTGGAATCAGCCTTGGAATTGCCTATGCCCCGGAATTTGAATATGACAGAGATGGGCTTGTGGAAGCACTGCAGCCCTTGAAGGGGACGGACATTCCCATTACCACCCATATCCGAAATGAAGGAGATGGAATCCTGCTGGCTCTGCAGGAAGTGATTTCCGTGGCGGAAGAGCTGCAGATTCCCTTGCATGTAAGCCATATGAAGTGTATCGGGCGGAAAAACTGGGGCGGGACTCCGGTGAAAATCTTGAAGCTGTTTGACCAGGCGGCAGAGCGGGGCGTGAAGGTGGATTTTGACCTGTATCCCTATCTGACTGGTTCCACCCAGCTGGTACATCTTCTTCCCCCACAGTTTCAGGAGGGCGGTACCGATGCAATCTGCGCAAGGCTGGCAGATCCGTTTTGCAGGAAGGAGATTACGAAGGTGCTGAAGCAGCCTTCCGATATTTTTGAGAACATTGTGGAGCTGGCTGGCTTTGATATGATCTATGCCAGCACTTTACATACGGAGAAATTCGGCAGCTTTGCAGGACAGTCTATTGCGAAGATCGCAGAGCAGTTTGGACAGGATCCTTATGATACCCTGTATGACATTCTCCTGGAAGAGCGCTGCCAGGTTACCATGCTGGATACCATTGCCTCAGAGGAGGACATGCTGTATTTTTTGAAAGACAGCCGGGCAAATCTGATCTCAGATGCGATCTATCCCGCAGGGGGCAAATATCATCCCAGAGTTTACGGGGCTTTTCCGAAGCTTCTTACTGCTTACGTGCGTGATAAAAAGATTTTTTCCATAGAAGATGCTGTATATAAGATGACAGCAAAACCGGCGCAGGTGCTGGGTCTCCCTCTGGGTACCCTGGAAAAAGGAATGCCCGCAGATATCAATGTATTTCATCTGGACCAGTTAAGCGTTCATGCAGATTTCCAGAATCCAAACCAGTATTGTACAGGATTTGATTATGTGCTGGTGGGCGGAGAGATTGCGGTAGCCCATGACGTGTGGAGAAATTCCAAAAGCGGCAGGATCGTGCGGAAATAACAGTGATAAGTGAAGAATGGAAATGTCCGGATTGATGGATTTTTAAAATGTAAATTTCTTCCAGAATAGTTTCTTTCTCATCTGTACATATTAGGAGCATACAGCAATGTTTACTGTTCGCAGGCTGAGTTCCGCCAGGCGGAACGGTCATTTTCGCGAAAGTGGACAGTAACGTGTTTTCAGCTGAAAATAAGAAAAGGAGACAGATGAGATGAAAAAAATGAAACGAATGCTCATAGGTACTTTGCTGGTATTTACATTATGTATGCTTACAGCCTGTGGAAATGACAATAACAATGCAGCGGATGAGGTTCAAAATAATGCAAATGAGGACGCCATTGATAAGGATAACGTGGAGAATGGAACTGCAGAGGATGAAAACATGGTGGATGACGCGGGCGACAGCGTAAATAATGGTGCAGACGGAGCTGGAACTGCTGATACCGCAGTACCAGATGATGCAGGCACTGCCGGAGATGCAGATGTTCCCGGTGATAATGTGACAGACAATAACAATTCCGTTTCCGGTGCTCTCGGAGAAGGTGTGGAAGAATTAGGTGATGGAGTAGCTGATGGTGTCCGTGATGTTGGTGAAGGTGTGGGCAACGCTGTAGAAGATGTTGGAGATGCTGTGGATAATGCAGCGAATGGAAGATAATAAAAAAATAGAGGTAAAATGAAAAGGTGTTGAATGAAGAGAGGTGTTTCATTCAACGCCTTTTTGTGATATGATTTCAATAAATTTGTGAGCAAAATACAGGATAGCTACAACTTAATTGCAATGCAAGAAAAGGAGGATCATCATGAAATTTCGTCCATGCATAGATATACATAATGGAAAGGTAAAGCAGATCGTAGGAGGAAGCCTGAAGGATGCGGGAAACCAGGCACAGGAGAATTTTGTGTCAGAGCAGGATGCAGCTTTTTATGCTTCCTTGTATAAAGAAAAAGGCCTGAAAGGAGGACATATTATCCTTCTGAACAGTGCGGATTCTGAATACTTCCAGGCTACAAAAGCCCAGGCCATGCTGGCCCTGGGCGCGTATCCAGGCGGTCTTCAGATCGGAGGCGGTGTAAACCCGGACAATGCGGCAGATTATCTTGCTGCTGGAGCCAGTCATGTGATCGTCACCTCCTATGTGTTCCGTGATGGCCATATTTCCTGGAAAAATCTGGAGAAGATGGTAGATGCAGCCGGAAAAGAACACCTTGTCCTTGATCTCAGCTGTCGTAAAAAAGAGGATGCATACTATGTAGTCACAGACCGCTGGCAGAAATTTACAGAGGAGGAGGTAACTCTGAAACTGATGGAAAAGCTGGGTGCCTATTGCGATGAATTTCTCATCCATGCAGTGGATGTGGAGGGCAAGGCAAAAGGTATAGAAGTTTCCCTGGCAAAGTTGCTTGGTGAATACAATGGGCACCCAGTCACTTACGCTGGCGGCGTTGGCAGCATGGAGGATATCCAGAACCTCAAAATGGCAGCAGGCGGAAAAGTGGATGTGACGGTAGGAAGTGCCCTGGATCTGTTCGGTGGCACCATACCATTTGAAAAATTGATAGGTAATTTATAAATGTGAAAAAATTCGTAATTTTTTCAGAAAATGATGTTAATTTTTAGAGTAATGTGTTATAATATACCCATCAAACAGCAAAGGGGATGGAAGCATGAAATTCATTATCAGCGGAAAGAACATCACAGTGACAGACGGGCTTCGTACAGCAGTAGAGGATAAGCTCGGTAAACTGGAAAGGTATTTCACTCCTGACACTGAAGTTGTCGTAACTCTTAGTGTAGAAAAAGAAAGACAGAAAATCGAGGTGACGATCCCGGTTAAGGGCAACATCATCCGTTCCGAGCAGGTCAGCAACGATATGTATGTATCAATCGACCTTGTAGAGGAAGTAATTGAACGTCAGCTCAGGAAATACAAGAACAAGATCGTAGATAAGCAGCAGTCAGCTGCCAACTTCCAGAAAGCATATCTGGACAAGGATTATGAAGAGGACGAAGAGGTTAAGATCATTCGTACCAAGAAATTCGATATCAAGCCTATGTATCCAGAAGATGCATGTGTCCAGATGGAACTTCTTGGACATAATTTCTTCGTATTCTGCAATGCAGAGACTGATCAGGTGAATGTAGTTTACAAGCGTAAGGGGAATACCTACGGACTGATCGAGCCGGAGGATTAATAGAGATATATCTGTTTGAAAAATAAAACAGGTGAATAGGAAGGGCATGTGAAAAAACGAAAGTTTTTTCACATGCCCTTGTTTTTTTGCTTTGACGGAGCAGCTGGAATTGGTCTGGCACTGCTGTCGCTTCATCTGGCAGAAACGGATCAGTATCATGTGACCAGATTTCTGGATGATCCGTTCCCTGATGAAAAAGTGATAAAAATTTGAATTTTAAAGTAATTCTTCAGCAAGCTCCCTGGTGGATAGTACGCGGACAGGGAGCTTGCTTTCGTCATAAATACTGTAGGCCAGAAATCCGGTTCCATTTTCTAATGGGATGGTATGGGTGTGCATATTCGGATGCAGAGTGAGAATCTCCCGGAAATTTCCGGTGATCCCTTCTCCGGTAAGTTTGACGGCGCTTTCCTTCATAGCCCAGATCCGGCAGAAATCCTGGGGGGACTTTAGGGAAATAAGCTCCTCCTGAGTGCAGACTCTTCGGATAAGAGATTCCCGGGGCTCGGTGAGCTTCTGGATATCCAGACCAATTTCCCTGTCATGCAAGGCACAGCCTACGAAATTTCCGCTGTGGCTGAGATTAAAAAACGGCATATTTTCCCCACGGAAAAATGGTTTCCCAGAAGAGGTTTTCTGGAAATCCGGGATTTCCCGGAAACCATATTCCTGTTTAAGTCCATAACGCAAAAGCAGCCAGGCCAGGGCAGAACGCTTCTGGTCTTCCGGCAATTTAAAATGTTGAACATATTCCCTGCGTGCAACAGGCAATGAGAAAATCATCTGGTGAAGCAATTCGTTTGAAATTAAGTCCAGTTTCTGAAAAAGATAAATCATATAAAAATTCTCCTAAAACATAAAATAATTTGAGGCTGATTTGGGGTATAAATTCATTTTACTTTAATATATCATATGGGAGACATATTTTGTTCATCAAATATTTATTGTTTTCCATGACAAAAAGTGTTAAAATAGACTGGTATGTTAAACAAAATAAATAATTTTAAATGAAATGAAATCAGTTATATTACACAATATAGCATCTAAAAAGATAGACAGGAGTATAAAAGCTAAATGAACATGTTTTCAAAAGTTTTCGGAACCCGCAGCCAGCGAGAGGTTAAGCGTATCATGCCCCTCGTTAAGAAAATCGAGGATCTGCGTCCCGAAATGCAGAAATTAACCGACGAAGAACTTCGCAGTAAGACAAGAGAGTTTAAGAAACGCCTGGATGAGGGAGCTACCCTGGATGATCTTTTACCAGAGGCATTTGCTACCGTTCGTGAGGCAGCCAAGCGAGTACTTGGAATGGAGCATTTCGAAGTACAGCTTATCGGTGGAATCGTACTTCATCAGGGCCGTATCGCCGAGATGAAGACTGGTGAAGGTAAGACCCTTGTGGCTACATTGCCATCCTATCTGAATGCCCTGGAAGGCAAAGGTGTTCATGTTGTCACAGTCAATGATTACCTGGCGAAACGTGATGCTGATGAGATGGGACAGGTTCATAGATTCCTTGGGCTGACTGTTGGCGTAGTTCTGAACGACATGAAGCCGGAAGAACGCCGCGAGGCATATAACTGTGATATTACTTATGTTACTAATAACGAACTTGGATTTGACTATCTTCGTGATAACATGGTTATCTACAAGGAGCAGCTGGTACAGCGTGACCTTCACTACTGTATCATCGACGAGGTCGACTCCATTTTGATTGATGAGGCACGTACACCTCTGATCATTTCCGGTCAGAGCGGTAAATCCACCAAGCTGTATGAGGTTTGTGATATCCTTGCACAGCAGCTGGAGCGTGGAGAAGCCAGCCATGAGATGACTAAGATGGCAGCTATCATGGGTGAGGAAGTTATCGAGACCGGTGACTTTGTTGTAAATGAGAAGGATAAGATTGTCAACCTTACCGAGCAGGGTGTGAAGAAGGTTGAGAAATTCTTCAGTATTGAGAATCTTGCAGATCCGGAGAACCTTGAGATCCAGCACAATATCATCCTTGCACTTCGTGCTCATAATCTGATGCACCGTGACCAGGATTACGTTGTAAAAGATGACGAGGTTATGATTGTTGATGAGTTTACCGGACGTATCATGCCGGGCCGTCGTTATTCGGATGGTCTCCACCAGGCAATCGAGGCGAAAGAGCATGTTAAGGTAAAACGCGAGAGCAAAACCCTTGCAACCATCACCTTCCAGAACTTCTTTAACAAATACGATAAGAAAGGCGGTATGACCGGTACTGCCCTTACTGAGGAGAAAGAGTTCCGTGATATCTATGCTATGGACGTTGTTGAGATCCCGACCAATAAGCCGGTTCAGCGTAAGGATTTAGACGATGCCGTATATATGACAAAGAAAGAGAAATTCAATGCAGTTGTCCAGTCTGTAAAGGAAGCTCATGAGAAGCAGCAGCCTGTACTGGTTGGTACTATTACCATTGAGACTTCTGAGCTCATCAGCCGTATGCTGAAGAGAGAAGGGATTCCGCACAATGTATTGAATGCCAAGTTCCATGAGCTTGAGGCTGAGATCGTAGCACAGGCTGGTCAGGCCGGTGCCGTTACCATCGCAACCAATATGGCAGGTCGTGGTACGGATATTAAGCTTGACGATGTATCAAGAGCAGCCGGCGGTCTGAAGATTATCGGTACAGAGCGTCATGAGTCCAGACGTATTGATAACCAGCTGCGTGGACGTTCCGGACGTCAGGGAGATCCAGGAGAATCCCGTTTCTATATTTCTCTTGAGGACGATCTGATGCGTCTGTTCGGATCTGAGCGTCTGATGAAGGTGTTCACATCTCTTGGTGTAGCTGAGAATGAGCAGATTGAGCATAAGATGCTTTCCAACGCCATCGAGAAGGCACAGGAGAAAATCGAGTTTAACAACTTCGGTATTCGTAAGAATCTTCTTGATTACGACCAGGTTAACAATGAGCAGCGTGAGATCATCTACAAAGAGCGCCGCCAGGTGCTGGATGGCGAGAACATGCGCGATGCCATCTACAAGATGATTACAGATATTGTAGATAATGCAGTAGATATGTGTTTCTCTGAGGATGTAGATTCTGAAGAGTGGGATCTGAATGAGTTCAACAGTGTTCTCCGTCAGATCATCCCAATCGAGCCGCTTACAGCTGAGAAGGTTAAGGGTAAGAAAAAGAATGAGATGAAGCATCTGATCAAGGAGGAGGCTGTGAAGCTTTACGAGGCGAAGGAGTCCGAATTCCCGGAGCCAGAGCAGCTGCGTGAGCTTGAGCGCGTTATCCTTCTGAAGAGCATTGACAGCAAGTGGATGGATCACATTGATGACATGGAGATTCTCCGCCAGGGTATCGGTTTGACTGCTTATGGACAGAGAGATCCGGTTGTTGAGTACAAGATGGCCGCATTTGATATGTTTAACAGCATGATCACTTCCATTCAGGAGGACACCGTCAGAATGCTGTATCATGTTCATGTGGAGCAGAAAATCGAGCGTGAGCAGGTGGCTAAGGTTACTGGTACCAACAAGGATGATTCCAGTGTTCGTAAGCCGGTTCAGAGAAAAGAAATTAAGGTTTATCCGAATGATCCGTGTCCTTGCGGAAGCGGTAAGAAGTACAAACAGTGCTGCGGCAGAAAGACTGCTAATGTTTAAATCAGAGTGACTATAGAGAGCGAATTTCCAGAGGCGGGAGGTCTTGGAAATTCGCTCTTTTGCTATTTAATTGGTTGGTCGTTATCCCGTACGCAATTTCACAATGTATATTCACCGCCGCGCGTCGCAACGTTCCGGCAAGCTAATGACTAACTACGACTAAGACGCTCAGGAAAGCCTTCGCGCCTAAGTCTCCGTAAGTCATGGATCTCGCCTCCACTAAAACCGCTCCTGAAATGCGCGGCTTGCGAATATACATTGCAAAATCGCTGGTTACTGGAAAGGGAAGAAAGAAACAGTAACGACAACAACGGGGGTGGGGTGAAGTAGTTGGTATCCCGCAACTTTATTGTTTTTTCTAATCTATCGTTGTCAAGAAAGTATAGGGAAACCAGTCACTCACCCTCCCCCCTTCGTTAAAAGTTCTTACCAACCAGCAAGTCCCCAGTACACAGCATTTGGGCAATGTGTATTACTCCAGCGAGCCATTTCAGGCGCGTTCCTAGCGAAGGTGAAATCCAACGCTTACGAAGACTTATGCGTGAGGGCTCTCCCGAACGCATTAGTCGCAGTTAGCGATTAGTTCATCGGAGCGTTGCGCCGGCGAGTGAGTAATACACATTGTCCAAATGCGTCCCTCCTAAAGAACTTTTCAACCCACTAAATAGCAAGTTAAGGTATTTTCTTGTATGTGAAAATAGGCTATAATATAAATAATTCAAGCAAAGTAAACGAGGTGTACTATGGGAAAATATATAATGGCATTGGACCAGGGAACTACCAGTTCCAGATGTATTTTATTTGATAAAAAGGGAAATATGTGCAGCGTAGCACAGAAAGAGTACAAACAGTATTACCCGAAGCCAGGCTGGGTGGAACATGATCCGAAGGAAATCTGGTCCTCCCAGATTTCAGTGGCTACAGAAGCCATGAGTAAGATCAGTGTAGATGCAGAGGATATTCACGCTATCGGAATCACGAATCAGCGAGAGACTACGATTGTGTGGGATAAGAAGACAGGAGAGCCGGTTTATCCGGCAATTGTATGGCAGTGTCGCAGAACAGCTGATATGATTGAGAAGATGGAAAAAGACGGCATGTCAGAGTTGGTTCGAAAGAAAACCGGTCTGATTCCGGACGCCTATTTTTCCGGAACGAAACTGAAATGGATCCTGGATCATGTAGAAGGTGCCAGAGAGCGTGCGAAGAATGGGGAACTTCTCTTTGGAACAGTAGATACCTGGCTGATTTGGAAATTGACAAAAGGGAAAGTTCATGTGACGGATTACACCAACGCTTCCAGAACCATGCTTTTTGACATCCATGAGAGAAAATGGGATAAAGAGATTCTGGAATACCTGGATATCCCAGAGTGCATGCTGCCGGAAGTGAAGCCAAGCAGTTGTATTTATGGTTATACCAATGAGAACCTGATCGGGGGCAGAATCCCAATTGCCGGGGCGGCAGGAGACCAGCAGGCAGCTCTTTTTGGACAGTGCTGCTTTGAGTCAGGTGATGTAAAGAATACATATGGTACCGGCTGCTTTATGCTTATGCATACAGGAGATAAGGCGGTAGAATCCAAGAATGGACTTCTTACCACCATTGCAGTGAAAGCAGACGGAACACCGGGATATGCCCTGGAGGGAAGTGTTTTCGTGGCAGGTGCTGCTATTCAGTGGCTGAGAGACGAAGTGGGAATTCTGGAGAGTTCCCCGGATTCTGAGAAATATTGTCTGTCAGTGCCGGACACAAACGGTGTATACGTGGTTCCCGCGTTCACAGGTCTCGGTGCACCATACTGGGATCAGTATGCAAGAGGTGCTATCCTTGGTCTTACCAGAGGCGCAGGAAAAGCTCATCTGGTGCGTGCCACGGTAGAGTCCCTGGCCTATCAGGTACACGACGTTCTGGAAGCCATGGAGAAGGATTCTGGCATTGATCTCAGCGCCCTCCGCGTAGACGGCGGCGCCAGCGCTAATAACTTCCTCATGCAGTTCCAGGCTGACCTTCTCGACACTCAGGTAGTCCGCCCTAGCTGCATCGAAACCACCGCCCTTGGCGCCTCTTATCTTGCAGGGCTCGCCACCGGTTTCTGGAAAGACGCCTCCGAAGTAAAAAGCAATTGGCAGATCGGCCGTCAGTTCACCCCACAGATGACAGAAGAGGAGCGTAAGAAGAAGCTGAAAGGGTGGAAGAAGGCTGTGAAGTGTACGTTTGAGTGGGCGAAGGATGAAGAAGGATATAAGTAAAAAATGCCACATAATCAGGAATTTATTTTTACACTTTACAATAAACGTGTTATTTAAAGTCCACTTTAACATGTATAATAAAGAAAATAAATCTGACCATAGAGCAATTTCAGGTTTCCCAGAATCTCCTTTCTGCTCTATGGACAGTCTTTCAAGAAAGTAGCATTTACTTTGATCAAGACAGTTACTTTGAATAGGAATCAGCAGCTGACAGAAGAACAGAGTCGGCAAATTGAAAAAGCCACTAAAAGAGAAATTGTTAAGTTAAAAATATATTGTTTAAGAGGGGGAATTTTATTCTGCTTTCTTATACTTAATATAATTCACCACCATCATCGCTAACTTAAACGTTAACGCATCCTCAAAGGTTCGGATATCCAGCCCGAATTTTTTCTGCAGCTTTTCGAAGCGGTACACCAGTGTATTTCGGTGTACGTAAAGCTGTCTGGAGGTTTCGGAAAGATTTAGGTTGTTTTCGAAGAAGGTGCGGATGGTAGCGAGTGTTTCGTCATCAATAGAATCCAGAGTTTCTTCTTTGAAAAACTCATCGATAAACATCTCGCAGATCTCCACCGGCAGCTGATAGATCAGGCGACCGATTCCAAGACGGTTATATCCAAACACATTCTTGCCAGTATAGAAAATCTTGCCCACTTCTAAGGCAGTACGTGCTTCCTTGTAAGCATCCGGGAGCTGCTTCAGGTCATCTGCAATATTGCTGTAGGAAACCCAGGCAGAAGTCATGGCCTCTGTATTCAGCATGTCCACCAGCATATGGGCAATATCATCCAGATCGGAATAATCCTCAGAAGGCTGGAGTTCACGGAGAATAATAATTCCGGAATCGTCTATAGCAGTAATAAAATCTCTTGTCTTAGCTGCAAAAATATTACGGATGGTAGCCAGGGCATTTTCGTCCTTGCTCTGTTTGGTCTCCACCAGGAAAACAGCACGCCGTACAGTGGTTGTGATATGAAGCTTTTTCGCACGGTTAAAAGCGTCTACCTCAGAGTAGGAGCCAAGGAGAAGATTCTGCATAAATACGTTTTTGTCGCTCTTTTCCATGTAAGCGGTAAGCAGGCTCTCAATCTGGCAGACTGCCAGTTCCCCGATAGTGGAAGCGGCCTCCGCATTTCCCCATACGATCAGGACATATTGAAGCTGGTGACTCTCTGTCACTTTATACAGCCGGCAGTTCATATTGGAAATACACAGCACCTCATCTTCCTTAAATTCTTCCAGTTTCTCTTCGGAAGGAAGGGCTCTATCGCAGGTGCTGATATAAATGGTGTTATCTAAATTTACAAGGCAAAAATCCAGATGACTGATATTCTTCCAGTCTTCCAGACATTTCTGGAGAATCTGAAGTAATTTCATAGGTTTGCTCCTTTGTGGGAAAATAGTATAATGAAATGAGTGCCAAAAATTCGAAATCCGCTGATTTACTGCGTAAATCGCGGCTTTTTTATATTTGGCGTGTCCCAAGTTCAAACGCCTTATCGGGCTTGCACGATAAAGATTTTTGAACTTGGGACACTGGTATCATATAATACTAGTATAACAAAAAAAGCCTCAGGGGAAAACCCCTGAGGCCTAACTAAATTCATTCTTCTAAATATTAGTTGCAGATAGTAAGCTCTGTCTCTTTATCAAAGAAGTGAGATTTCTCCATATCGAATGCGAATTTGATTGTATCGCCTGTCTTGGAGTTTGTACGAGGATCAACTCGTGCTGTAACCTGAGTTCCGTTTACATCGAAGTACAGGAATACTTCAGCACCAAGAAGCTCATAAACTTTAACGGTAGATGTCATTGGAACGCTTGGAGAAGCTTCGATGAACATCTGGGAATCATGAATATCCTCTGGACGGATACCAAGAACAACTGTCTTGCCAACATAACCGCCGTCTTTCAGCACTTTCGCTTTCGCTGCCGGGATAACGATGTCATACTCACCAACTTTAGCAATAAGGTCGCCGCCTTTTTCAGCAATCTGAGCGTCAAGGAAGTTCATCTGCGGGGATCCCATGAATCCTGCAACGAACAGGTTGCCTGGCTGCTCATAAAGGTGCTGTGGTGTATCAACCTGCTGAACAACACCATCTTTCATAACAACGATTCTGGTACCAAGGGTCATAGCCTCTGTCTGGTCATGTGTTACATAGATGATTGTTGCGCCCAGTCTCTGATGGATCTTGGAAATCTCAATACGCATCTGAACACGAAGCTTAGCATCCAGGTTGGAAAGAGGCTCATCCATAAGGAATACCTTAGGATTACGAACGATAGCACGTCCCATAGCAACACGCTGTCTCTGTCCACCGGAAAGAGCCTTCGGTTTACGATCAAGAAGTTTCTCAAGGTCAAGGATTCTGGCTGCTTCTCTAACAGCTTTGTCAATCTGATCTTTCGGAACTTTACGAAGTTTCAGACCAAATGCCATGTTATCATATACTGTCATATGAGGATACAGAGCGTAGTTCTGGAAAACCATTGCGATATCACGGTCTTTCGGCTCTACATCGTTCATAACCTTGTCACCGATCTTTAATGTACCACCGCTGATCTCCTCAAGACCTGCGATCATACGAAGTGTTGTAGATTTTCCACATCCGGATGGTCCAACGAAGATGATGAACTCTTTGTCTTCGATTTCAAGGTTGAAATCTTTAACTGCCTGGAAACCATTCGGGTAAGTTTTGTTAATGTGCTGTAATGATAAGCTTGCCATGATTTTTCCTCCAAATTTCTCAATTAATTATTATAATCAAAATTGTTTCGATGCTTTTTTCATCTGATGTTAGTATAGCGAAAACCACCCAAAAGGGCTAGGGCAGAATCGTACAAACTTTTAAACAGTTTCTTGTCAATCTGACGAAAAAGCAGTAGCCTTTGGCGCCCGCTTCTCATTTATGAACATTCCTTGTAGTAATTTTGCATGAAAAAGCTGTTGAAACCAGTCGCATTTGCACAAAAACAGGTAGTAGATGTTCAGTCCGCAGCCATGCAGAGTCTCGTAATTTCCCTGACCTTTGGCAATGATCACGTCAGCATTATATAGAAGTTCTCTGGCGTGGGTACTGATCCCGTGAAGCCAGGTACCGCCTACGTCGTTTCCGTTTCCAAGTACAGGCACAACATCAGTAAGACCGCAAAATTCAGCGTCCTCCATGGTTGCGTCATTTCCAGCGGGCAGTCCGCGTACTAATGCTGTGATCCGTATATTTGGAAATATCTTTTTCAGAATCTGGATGGCAATTTTGTCCAGAACGATCTCACCGCAGTTATCGGTAATATATACAACATTCTCTGCCTTTTTCATATCCTGGCAGAATTGACGATATTCCTGTTCGTCAAGATCATCCTTGTTTTCACTTTTAATAAGAGAAAGTGCAGTTTCCTTGCTGACTTCCGGAAGCGCCGCAAAGTCGATATAGTTGCCGGTGCGGGCATAAATAAGTGCGGCTTTTAAGGGATCTTCTGAATAACGGATAGTGGAACGAAGCTCAGCTTCCAAATCCAGCATAAGCTGGTCATATTCTTTGTTGATCCGGGTGAAATCTTCCATAGGAACGCCCCAGAAGGAACAGTAGAATTTCTTCAGTTCTGTGGAGATGCTTGGAACGCAGTCGTCATCCTTTGGATGTTCAAAACGCTGGCGGATTGCTTCCATATATTGTTTTTTTCTGTCTTCGTCGTTAAAATGACGAATTTTTGCTTCCTGTTTGCGTATCTGACAGGCCATACATTTTGAATTTAATTTCATTCGTACCTCCTGAAAATAAGTTGCTGGCTAATTTTTCAATAACATTATTGAAAGATGCCAGGGCAAAAGATATTTTGACATTCACATCATTGAAAGAAACTATAATTAATGAAATGAGTGTCAAAAGGTCTTTTGGCACTCATTTGATACCCGGATTGCTACGCAGCTGCGCTGCTCCCGCAATCCTTCAAATATTCGAAATCCGCTGATTTACTGCGTAAATCGCTGCTTTCTCATCCAAGTTCAAAAGCCTTATTGTGCAAGCACGAACAGCTTTTTGACCTGTTGACACTGGTATCATAATTACTTACATTATAGCAGAAATTGTCTGACAGAACCAGAGAATGTTTGAAAAATAAAGTCACTGTTCACTGGTAACGTTCCGCGAGGCGTTTTTTGTGAACAAAGTTCACAGAAAACCCGAGAATTAAGTTTGCGCAGCAAACGCTACTTCTTGTGCTTGTCACAAGAAGGTTCGTCTTTCTGTGCTTCGCAAAGCGCGTTACTGCGAACGGAGCGAACAGTAACAAAATAAACTTGTACGTTATTTGAAAGGTTGTATGTCATAAAATGTATTATAGAGAGAAAATAATATAGAAAAACGTTTAATTAGACGAAAAATATAGTGATAATCCATAAAAATCAAGTATATAATCTATAAAAAAAGCTGAAAAAAATAAATAGTATTTACAAAATCCATTTGACGTGCTACTATCAGTTTAAAGATAAGTAAAACGATTAACGAGAAACCAGTAAACTAAAAGAAAAACATGGAATTAATCCGGTTTTTTATTTTTTACAAAGAAGATTAAACGATTAATTAAAATCGGCAAAGGCAGGTGCAAATATGAAAAAACACTTGAAACAGTTGGATCTGAAGAGAATCCGGATCACAGACAGTCTGTTTGGGGAATATGTGAATAAAGTAAGCGAGAAGATCATTCCCCATCAGTGGAAAATTCTCAATGACCAGCTGGAAGATTCAGAGCCTACCTATTGTATCCATAATTTCCGTATTGCCGCAGGTGAAGAAAAGGGAGAGAGAAAAGGAGTTGTTTTCCAGGACACAGATCTTTACAAATGGCTGGAAGCGGTTGCCTACACCATAGCAGGTGGCCGTGGGGAGCATCTGGAAGAGCTGGCAGATCAGGTTATTGATCTGATAGGGAAAGCACAGGAACCAGATGGATATCTGAATACTTATTTTTCCGTAAATGCCCCTGCGAAGAAGTGGACCAATCTGGTGGAGGGCCACGAATTGTACACAGCCGGACATATGATCGAAGCTGCTGTTGCTTATTACCAGGCTACAGGTAAGGAGAAAATCCTTAATATTGCAAAGAAAAATGCAGATCTCATATGCAGGGTGTTTGGTACAGGAAAAGGCCAGAAACGAGGTTATCCGGGACATCAGGAAATTGAACTGGCCCTGGTGAAGCTTTACCGGGAGACCGGAAAGAAGATTTATCTTCAGCAGGCCAGGTATTTTATCCAGGAGAGGGGCAGGAATCCTAATTATTTGCAGGCAGAAATTGCGGGAAGAGGACATCCGGAATTTTTTCCGGAGTTCGAGAGGTACGATCTGGAATATTCCCAGGCTCACAAGCCTCCTGTAGAGCAGGATGAGGCAGTTGGACATGCAGTAAGGGAAATGTATATGTGCTCCGCAATGGCTGATCTGGCCGGAGAAGATGCCGATTCAGGGCTTATGGAAGCTTGCAGCAGAATTTGGGAGAACATGACGACACGGCGGATGTACATTACAGGAGGAATCGGAAGCAGCGGCTTCCGCGAGCGGTTTACTACAGATTACGATCTTCCAAACAGTACCAACTATTCTGAAACCTGCGCATCTATCGGTGTGATGATGTTCGGGCAGAGAATGGCAGCCATCACAGGAGATGCTTCTTATTATGACTATGTAGAGAAAGCGTTGTATAACACTGTGATTGCAGGAATCAATATTGCAGGAGACCGGTACTTTTATGTAAACCCACTTGAGGTGGTTCCGGAATTTTGCACAGAGCACACTTACATGGAGCATGTGAAACCGGTAAGGCAGAAATGGTTTGGAGTTGCCTGTTGCCCGCCAAATGTGGGAAGAACCCTTGCTTCTTTGGGACAGTACATATACGCAGAAGATGAGGAAGGGGTTTATATTAACCAGTTTATCTCCTCTACAGCAGATACAGAAATCAAAGAGAGCCGTATGAAGATAAAAATGGATTCCACGCTTTTGCAGGATGGAAAGGTTCAGCTCCAGGTGCAGTCGTCCGGACCAGGAATCCTGAACATCCGCATTCCCTGGTACAGTGAGAAATGGGAATGTGTGCAGAATGGAATTTCCATAAAAACGCAGCCTGACAAAGGCTATCAGAGGCTTTGCATTTCACCGGGAGACACACGGATCAGTATTGATTTCCATGTGGTTCCCAGATGGATGGGAGCCAATGACCAGGTGAGGGCAGATGCAGGAAAAACAGCCCTGATGAAAGGTCCGCTGGTGTATTGCCTGGAGGAAAAAGAAAACGGCAGATTCCTTTCAGAGATTTTTGTAGAAGAGAACACTTCGATAGAAGAAAACGCTCCCGCAGAAGAACTGGTAGGAAATGTTCCAACTCTTTCCTATAAAGGAATACGTGTAAGAAACAAAGGTGCAGACGGCGAAAATCAGTTGTACGGAAGTGTAGAGCTGGAAAAAGAAGAAGTTTCTCTGCGGGCCGTTCCGTATTGTATGTGGAACAACCGGGGACAGGGGGAAATGCTTGTATGGCACAAGCTGCGGATATGACAGTATTACAGATTAACTTTAAAACAGTAAATGTTTACAGCGGCCAGGCAAAGCCGTTATAATAAGATTAAGAAAAGGAGAAGTAGTATGAAGAAAAAACAGTTATTGGGGATTTTACTTGCAGGTACAATGATGGTTGGAGCAGCAGTTCCGGTTTTTGCAGCAGATGGTGACAGAGTAAAGATCACATATGCACAGTGGGGAAATGAAACTGAGACAGCAGCTACACAGGCAGTTGCTGATAAGTTCAACAGCGAACAGGACAAGATCGAAGTAGAAGTAGTGAAGATCGATCACGATACCTACGTTACCAAGCTGAATGCCATGGCTACAGCTGGTGAGCTTCCGGATACCGGTATTATGAGTGAGGCCGGCGTGCTGAAATTTGCAGAGAACGGACTTCTTGCAGACATCAGCTCTATGTATGGTGAAGGCGATGCCAAACCTCTGGATTGTCTGACATTCCGTTACGACGGCACACCAGTTGCATATTCTGCAGCAAACGAAGTTCTGAACCTTTGGTACAACAACGATCTTCTGAAAGAGGTTTGTGAGAAGCAGGGAATTGATCCTTCAGAGGTGACTCCTCCGGCAGATGCTGAGGATGCATGGGATTGGGATACTTTTGTCCAGACAGCACAGAAGCTGACTCTGGATATCAATGGAAAGAATGCTTTGGATCCTGATTTTGATCCGGACAATGTAGATATTTACGGATGTACCATTAACACACTGCCATGGCAGCTGGAAGTATGGGCAAAATCCAATGGCGGCGGATATTACAGCGAAGATGGCTCTGAATGCACCATTGACTCTCCGGAAACGGTAGAAGCACTTCAGAGAATCGCAGATCTGTCAGACGTTTACCACTGCGCACCTCCTGTAACAAGTGCTGCTAATGCTCTGGAATCCTCCCTTGGAAGCAAAAAGGTGGTTATGGCAACAGACGGTGCATGGAACGTCGGCACCTTCCTTGGACCAAGCGCTGATTTTGATTACGGTGTAGGTGTTCTGCCTTACATGAAAGAAAAAGTTACTATCTGTACTGGTGGACCAAACGTGGTATTCTCCACAACAGAGCACCCGGAAGAAGCTATGGAATGGCTGAAATGGTATTATCAGGAAGAGAATTCCTGGTCCCTGATCGAGGCTGGAACATGGATGCCGATCCTGGATTCCTGGTACACAGATCCTGAGAAAACAGATAAATGGATCAGCAACCCGAACTATCCGGATAAAGACATGTACAAGAGCGCAGTTGTGGATTATGCTATGAACAACGCACAATCTACCTCCTGGTATTATGTAAACGGAACTGAAGAGTTCAACGCCACACTTGATTCTGTATTCTCCAGCGTATGGGCTGGTGAGGAGACCATGGAAGAAGCGATTAACGAGAACCTGGAAGAGCTTCAGGATATCTTTGCTGAGAACAATGGCTGATCGGAGCTGTTCATACAGGCTCTAGAGCTGGTTATTTTATAGCAAAATAGTGAACGAAACAGTTACTGATAATAGGTAACATGAAGCAGCAGTGAAAATCTGCTGAAAAATAGGAAAAGCAACTGGACTGACCGGTTACTGTCCAAGGATATTATTTCATATTACTGACAGATACCGGTCAGCTCCCTTTTAAGAGGTGCGGGCATGAAAGCAAATAAGAAAAACAAAATAAAAGTGACATCAAGGGCCGGTAGAAAAGAAGAAAGGACCGCTTATCTCTGTCTGATACCGGCATTCCTTGGAGTAAGTCTGATCAGTTATCTGCCGACACTGGCAGTATTTGTTTTAAGCGTATTTAAGTGGAATGGTCTTTCCTCACCGGAGTTTGTAGGTCTGGAGAACTTCCAGCGTATTTTTACAAAAGATATTTATTTCGCAGATTCTATAAAAGCGACAATTTTGTACGCTCTTCTGGCTGTGGTAGGCGCTATTATCTATTCTCTTCTGGTAGCCCTGCTTTTGAATATGAAAATATGGGGACGGACATTATTCCGTTCTGTTTTCTTCATTCCATACCTTTTGCCTGCAATCGGTGTTTACAAAGGATGGCAATGGTTATATGAAGGTAACTTCGGACTTTTTAACTTTGTCCTTCGAATGGTGGGACTGAAACCTCAGAGATTCCTGGACAGTCCGAGTCAGGTAGTACCTTCCCTGGTAGTAATTGCAATCTGGACAAGCGGCAACCTGATCGTGGTTTTCCTTGCAGGACTTCAGAATGTACCGCGGGTTTACATGGAAGCAGCGGAAATTGATGGTGCAAATGCATGGCAGCGCTTCTGGAACGTTACCATTCCAAGCATTTCCCCGATTATTTTTTACAACGTGCTGACTGCCCTGATCACACACCTGCAGGTTATCAACCCGGCGCTGGCTCTTACAGATGGCGGCCCAGGAAAAAAGTCCATGTTTATGTCCTATGTTATTTATCTTTATGCATTTAAGAAAAACAAACTGGGATATGCAGCTGCTTATTCTGTGATCTTCTTTATCCTGGTTGGAATTTTTACGGCAGTACTCTTTAAGACGCAGAAAGAACAGATTTTCGGAGAGGGGGAATGAGAAATGGCTGGAAAAATGGCAAGCAGAAAGAAAAAAGAAAAAGCCTTTAATGTTCTGGCGTTTTTCATTGTACTGATTCTGGCTGCATTGGTACTTCTTCCCATCTGGTGGATTTTCCGTTCTTCCCTGATGAGCACGGCAGCATTGAATGAATATCCGCCTTCCTTTATTCCTCATGAGTGGCTCTGGTCAAACTATTCCAAAGCGCTGGAGACTTTTGAGTACTGGACTTATTTTAAGAACACATTCACCATTATCATTCCGGCAGTTACCTTTGGTACCATCACTGCGATTTTTTGCGGATATGCCTTTGCAAGACTTCGTTTCCGCGGGAAAAAGCTGATCTTCAACATCTGTGTTGGCACGATTCTTCTTCCGGGAATGGTAACCTTGATTCCTCTGTATATTTTCTGGACAAAGGGAATGGGACTGGGTGATACATATTGGCCGTTGATCTTGCCGTTCTTAACAGGTGGTGGCTTTTTCAACATTTTCCTGATCCGGCAGTTTCTGATGACGATTCCAAAGGAACTTGATGAGGCGGCTTCCATTGACGGGGCTGGAAGAATGAGAATCCTATGGACAATTCTTGTTCCTTCAATTAAACCGGCGGTAGTTGTAGTTGGAATGATGCTGTTCATCCAGATATGGAACGACCTGCTTCAGCAGATCATTTACATTAACAGCATGAGCAAATTTACCTTTGCCATTGCGCTGACCAACTTTACCGGCTCATTCGGAACTAACTGGCCGGTGGCACTGGCAGCCACGTTTATGACAATCCTTCCTGGTATTGTGATTTATATCTTCGGGCAGAAGAGCTTTGTGGAAGGAATTGTGCTGACTGGTATGAAAAATTAAATTATAACAATATTAACATTTTCAGGCAGGGCGGTGGTCCTGCCTGTACGAAATTTAAAATGAGGATGTAAAAAGCCTCTTTTTCAAACACGCTCTAAGACAATGCTTTGTGGGGTGTATGAAGAGGCTGTAATCAGGCAGTAATTTTGAGGAAAAGCATATGAGACTGACAAAAAGATTCATGGACTGGTATCAGGGAAATAATGATAAGGAGAAAGAGACGCCAAAGGGCGGTGTGAAGAGAGTTGGTTATGTACTCTGGAATTACGCCGGCAGACTGGTTGGGGCAAATGTGCTGTTCCTTTTGTGCTGTATTCCAATCGTGACGATTCCGGCAGCTCTGTCAGCACTGAACCGTTATCTTTCGGCGATTTACCGGGTAGGATATGGTTTTTCCCTGGAGGATTACTGGAAAGAATTTAAGTCTGATATTCTGAAAAATCTTCCGGCGGGAGTGCTCACCGGCGCTCTGGGATTCTATTCCTGTTATCTGCTCAGTCTTGCTGGAAATTTTGGCAAGGGAACTACCCATGATGTGCTGATTGGGTGTGGGATTGGTGTAATGATCTTTGCCATACTTATTGGTGGATATTATTTTGTAATGTCCGCTATGTTAGACCTTGGCGTGGGGGTATTGCTGAAAAATACATTTCTCATTATGGTATTGGAATGGAAGCTGAGTATGGTGATCGTAATCACTGTGGTAATTGCCGGCGGAATTTTGCTGGCACTGGCACCATATTCTCTGTTTCTGCTGCTTACGATCGGCGTTTCTTTTCCGCAGATGGTGATATATGCCTGTGTGGACAGGGCCGTGGAGCGAAGGGTGCTGCAGCCCTTTGAAAAATTACAAAGTAGAAGAGCAGGGGAGTAGAGATGGCGATTGTGGCTGTGAATAAAATATGATAAGATTGTGATAGAAAGAATTAATAAAAAAACCGGAGGGAGAAGTTCCATGCCGACCATAAAAGAAATTGCAAAAGCCTGTAACGTATCAGTTGCGACTGTTTCCAATATTATAAATCATAAAGGCAGCGTTGGTGATGCCACCAGGGAGCGTGTAGAGAAGGTGATTCGCGAGATGAATTATACGCCTAATTATGTTGCCAAAAATCTGAAAACCAAAAACACCAGAAGTATCGGTGTTATTGCAGAAGATATGACAGTTTTTGCTCTTCCTGATATTATCGACGGCATTACGGAATACTGTGAGGAAGCTGATTACCAGATTCTTCTTGTAAATCTCCGTCTTTATAAGAAATTCCAGGATAATTATTACCGTGATAACCGTCACAAAGAAATTGTACGTCAGGAGTTCCAGAAGCTTCTGGCAAAGCAGGTCGAAGGAATTATTTATGTGGCTGCCCATGAGCGCCTGATCGATATTATCCCAGAGGATCTGCCCATTCCAACGGTAGTTGCTTATGGCTTTACTGGCAGTGGGAAAATCCCATCTGTAGTGGTGAAGGATATCAAAGGTGCCCATGATCTGGTCAGTTATATTGTTTCCAGAGGACACAGGAAAATTGGTGTTATCGCAGGTAAGAAGGAGAGTATTCATACCCAGTCCCGTCTGGAGGGCTACCAGAAGGCTTTGTTCGAAGGAGGGATTCTCTATGATCCGGATATGGTCACTTATGGTGACTGGGATCGGCAGAGTGGTTATGAGAACACAGATATCCTTTTGGAAAAGGGTGCAACAGCTATTTTCTGTATGAATGATTTCATGGCTGGTGGAACCTATGACCGTTTGGAAGAGCTTGGGCTTCATGCTGGGAAAGATGTGGCTGTGGCTGGCTATGATAACCGTGAAATGGCATGCTATGAAAAGCCGCCGCTTACTACCATGGCTCTTCCTCTTCATGATATTGGCTATAAAGCCTGTCAGATCATTATTGGGATTCTGACAAAAGAAGAAGTGGAGTTGGATAATGGAAATTGCTTTGTGGAGTGTATTCCTTGTATTCGGGAGTCGGTGAATGCGGTGGAGGCATAGAGAACGGTATTTGCTATTTAATGTGCTGAAAAGTTCTTCAGGAGGGACGCATTGTCCAAATGCGTCCGGAATAACGACCAGCACATTAAATAGCAACTTTTTTAAGAAATCGCAGCTTCAGCGAATGCAGTTGTAACCAGGTTTTCACAATCTGCCCTGTCAGATAATTCTCCTGCACTCTCCAGAATATCCTGCAAAAGTTCAAAACTATCTTTTTCGAATATCAGATTCTCTTTCCAGGTATCCTGCTCATAATAACGCTTGACAATTGTGGTAAGGGTATCCATATCTGTTTCCGGGAATTGAGGGGAAATCACCTGCGCAATTTCCTCAGGGGAATGGCTTTGTACATAGTCCATGCCTTTTTGAAGGGCGTTTGTGAAGCTCTGGATAATCTGTGGGTTTTCGTTAAGAAAGCTGGTCTTTGCACTGTAAGAGGTATAGGGGACATAGCCGGAATCCACGCCCAGAGAAGCCACTACATAGCCTTTTCCTTCTTTTTCCAGGGCGGTTGCAGAAGGCTCAAATTCAACAGTAAAATCTGCTGACATGTCGCCGGTAAATGCAGCTGCAGTGGAACCAAAATCAATACTCTGGTCGATTTCCAGATCCGACGCCGGATCAATATTATGATTCTTTAAAATGTACTCAAATACCATTTCCGGCATGCCACCCTTACGACCACCAAGAACTCTCTTATCTCTCAGCTCATCCCATGTGAAATCCGGCATTTCTTCTCTTGCCACAAGGAAGTTTCCAGCCCTCTGGGTGAGTTGTGCGAAATTCACAACCGGATCAGTGGCACCTTCCTGATAGGCATAGATAGATGCCTCGGCCCCCATAAATCCAATATCAGCTTCTCCGGAAATGACAGCAGTCATAGTCTTATCCGCACCAAATCCTGTGACAAGTGTCAGATCTAGCCCTTCCTCTGCGAAATACCCTTCTTCAATCGCCACATATTGCGGTGCATAGAAAATTGAATGCGCCACTTCGTTTAAGGTAACCTTTGTAAGCTCCTCTTTTGATTCTCCATTCTTTGCAGCAAAGACTGTGGCTGGCAGTGCAGTTACTGCAAAAATCACAGCTGCTGCCAGTGAGATCCATTTTTTATTCTTCATACAGAGACTCCTTTTTGACTTCTGCTGTTAGGATATGCAAAATATGGGAAAGATGTTCGTAATAAGTATATTGCAAAGCTTAAAAAGAGGGTCGAGAAAAGTTATTTACCTGCCTTTTCTGATAAAATTTGTAATTGGATTTTTAACTTTCCTAACAGTTAAAAAATATGAAATGTATTTAACAACAATTCAATTGTGCTCATCTGTCAATTCTGCTATGCTTTAATCACAAAAGCTTTTGGAATTTTAACCGAATAAGTTGCGAAGCAGCATTCGGTTATGAGCAAGTAGCGAAGCGGACCTGGAATATCCGCTTGACTCAGGAGAAAAATATGATGAATATTGGAAATGTGATTAAAAAATATAGAAAAGAATTAGGTTACACGCAGGAAGAAATGGCAAAACGTCTGGGAGTAACCACTCCGGCGGTGAATAAGTGGGAAAATGGGAACTCCAATCCTGATATTGAATTGTTAGCTCCTATTGCAAGATTACTGCATATTTCCCTTGATACCCTGTTGTCTTTTCGCGAAAATCTGACTGACCTTGAAATCGAAGAGATGATCCACAAAATGGACAAAATGTTTTCTGAGGAAGGCTTTGAGAAGACTTATCAGTGGGCTGTAAATACCATAAAAGAATATCCAAACTGCAATCTGCTGATCTGGCAGATTGCGGTAATGCTTGATTCGCGCCGGATCATTGGCATGTGCGAGAATCCGGACAGGTACGATGAGCAGATCAATTCCTGGTACGAAATGGCGCTGAGTGATAAAGATGAAAAAATTCAGCACTATGCAGCTGATTCCCTGTTTGGCTTTTATTTGCGAAAAAAGAATTATGAAATGGCAGAAAAATATTTAAACTATTTTTCCGATTATGATCCCATGAAAAAGGTGAAGCAGGGACAATTATATATGAAGCAGGGGAAAAAAGAAGAGGCATTTGAGATGCTGGAAAAGGCTGTTTTTTCAGAGTATACCACCTTGAATTTGGCTTTTGGAATCATGATTACTAAGGCTCTTGAGGAAAAAGACCATGGATACGCAAGGTTTCTGGCAGAGAAAATGTGTACATTAGCTTCTGGATTTGATATGGGAAAATACAATGAATGTGCAGCAATGTTGAATGTTGTGACCGCAGAGAACAATGTGGAGGGCACTTTCCAGGTTGCAAAGCAATTGCTGAACAATGTGGACACCATATGTGATTTTCAGAAATCCCAATTATACAAACATATGAAATTTCAGGAAGTCGAAAATCCATATACGGAAGAAATGAAAAAAGAATTGCTGGAAGGCTTCAGAAACGCAGAAGAGTTTGCTTATATGAAAGAATACGAACCCTGGAAAAAATTGTTATCAGGGAATTAAAATTATCACTTTCCTCAAAATGGTTGTATATAAATAAAGAACGATGTATAGTATTTGCAAGGTTTTTCTTTTATTCCAAATCATGAACATGCTTATGTGGTAAGCAGAGTATAGAAAGACATACGAGGAGTGACAACAATGGAAACAATCACAAGAGACGAGGCTTTTTCATTATTAAAAAAATACAACAAGGATCCATTTCATATCCAGCATGCACTGACTGTGGAAGCGGTCATGAAATGGTATGCAAACGAACTGGGATATGGAGAGGATGCTGAATACTGGGGAATCGTAGGGCTTCTTCACGACATTGATTTCGAGCTTTATCCGGAAGAGCATTGCCTGAAAGCACCGGAAATGCTTCGCGAGGCAGGGGTAGGCGAAGATGTGATACACAGTGTGGTATCTCACGGATATGGAATAACCGTAGGCTGCGGTGTAACAATCGATGTAGCACCGGAACAGGAGATGGAAAAAGTGCTTTTTGCAGCAGATGAACTTACCGGATTGATCTGGGCAGCAGCATTAATGCGTCCGTCCAAGAGCACTAAGGATATGGAACTGAAATCCCTAAAGAAAAAGTACAAGAGTAAAGGCTTCGCAGCAGGCTGCTCCCGCGAAGTAATTGAGCGCGGTGCGCAGCAGCTTGGCTGGGAACTGGAAAAATTGCTGACCATGACACTGCAGGCAATGGCAGCCAGTGAAGATACGATTAATGCGGAGCTGGAAAATGCCTGAATGTTGTTTTACAATCGAATGAATTACTATGCAGTATATCAGTCAACTATGGTATACTGCATCATTTCATAATGTAATCTGCATCCTTCTGTAATGTCAAATGGCAGAAGCGCTCTTGCTACCAGCTTCAGTTCTTCCTCGGGAAGATCTGTCCTGCGCAGATGGGCGTAGTCGCCGTCAATAGATTTTACAATATAATCACAAATTAACATAGAAATTATCCCTCCGGTTTGTATTATTTATATGCTTATAGAATACCACAGAGAAAAACGTTTTTCAAACACCAATTCAGGTGCTATAATAGAATTCACAGATGAAAAAATTATCAGTGAATAGTAACAGGAAATGAGGTATCAAAAATGTCAGCATTAACAATCAGCCCGGAGGATGAAAAAAGAGTAAAAGGAATGGGCTTTCTGAATAACAGAGGAACCAATCTGTTTTCTGCAAGAGTTCTCACGACAAATGGAAAAGTAACTGCAGCACAGCATCGCTGTATGGCAGATGCAGCAGAAAAATTCGGAAACGGTGAGCTTTTGTATACCACCAGACTCTCTGTGGAAATCCCAGGAATTCCTTATGACAAGATTGAAGAATTTCAGAAATTTATAGCGAAAGAAGGCCTGGTAACAGGTGGAACAGGGGCAAAGGTACGTCCTGTAGTGTCCTGCAAAGGAACCACCTGTCAGTATGGACTTCTGGATTCCTACGCAGTATCAGAAGAAATTTACAGACGTTTTTATGAAGGTTACAGGGAGGTTGCACTTCCACATAAATTTAAGATTGCTGTGGGGGGCTGTCCAAACAACTGTGTGAAACCAGACCTGAATGATGTAGGAATTATTGGACAGAGAATTCCAAACGTCAATGCAGATGTATGTAAAGGCTGCAAGAAATGTGCCATTGAGGCTGCCTGTCCAAACAAAGTGGCAAAGGTGGTTGATGGGAAGATTCAGATTGACAAAAACATATGTAAAAACTGCGGCCGCTGTGTTGGAAAATGTCCGTTCCATACCATTGAGGACGGCGCTTATGGCTATAAGATATACATAGGTGGACGCTGGGGTAAAAAAGTATCTCAGGGAAAAGCCCTTGGCCGGATTTTTACATCCAAAGAAGAAGCCCTGGATGTAATTGAAAAGGCCATTCTTTTCTTCCGTGACAATGGAATAAAGGGAGAACGTTTTGCGGAGACTATTGAGAGAATTGGCTTTGAAAATGTGGAGAAGCAGCTGTTGGAGCAGCTGTGAAAAGACGTTACCCGGGAGAGTCATTACAATTGGTGGAAATGCTCTGCACAGATAAAATAGAATTTGGAGGAAATATAACATCTATGAATACAAGAGAACAGATCCATGCATTATCTGAGGAAATGCTTGAAAATCTTGGAAAGCTTGTTGCCGTTGATTCCCAGCTTGGCACCCCGTCAGAGGGGAAACCTTTCGGAGAAGGACCGGCAGAGGCACTTGAGATCGGGCTTGAAATTGCCAGAGAGCTTGGTTTTAAAACCGTAAATCTTGATAATTACTGTGGTTACGCCGAAATGGGAGAAGGCGAAGAAATCGTAGGTATTGCAGGTCATCTTGATATTGTACCTGTAGGTGGTGACTGGACCTACGATCCATTTAAGCTGACACGAGATGGCGACCATGTATACGGACGTGGAACTACAGATGACAAAGGACCTGTAATTGAAGCTCTTTATGCGATGAAACTTCTAAAGGATTCCGGTGTGAAACTGAACAAAAGAGTCCGTCTGATCATGGGATGCAATGAGGAGACCGGTTCCAAATGTATGGCACATTATAATGAGGTAGAGGAAGAGTTATCCTGCGGCTTTACACCTGATGCAAATTTCCCATGTATTCATGGTGAAAAAGGCTATATGTCCATGATGGCATATTCCAAAAATACCAGAATTATCTCCATGAATGGTGGCTTTGTTTCCAACGCAGTATGCGATAACTGTACCACTGTGATTCCGGCAGAAGCTGGTCTTAAGGAGAAACTGGAGCAGATGCTTTCCGAAACAAAACTGCAGGAATATAAAGTTACGGAAACCGAAAACCAGATCACCATTTATGCAAAAGGCGTACCGGCTCATGCCAGCACCCCGACACTTGGTATCAACGCAGCAGGTGTTACCATGGAATGTCTTGCAAAGGCAGGCTTTGAAGACGATTTTGTTAAATTTTATAATCAGCACATTGGAACTGCCTGTGATGGCTCCGGTGTTGGCCTTAAAATTGCCGATGAATTTGGTGAGCTGACCTTCTGCAATGGAATCGTAAAAACAGAGAATGGTGTGATTTCCTGCACCATCGACATCCGTGTACCTGTAACCTTCAAAAAGGATGATATTCTGAATCGTATAGAGGGTAATCTGGAAGATGAAAATGGCCGTATTGAGGTGGGGGAAATCGGTAATCCGTTGTTCTTCCCAAGAGAATCTCCGCTGGTAAATGCCCTGTACAAGGCTTATGTGGATGTGACTGGCGACACGGAGAACAAACCAATGGTAATTGGCGGTGGTACCTATGCCAAATCTCTGAAAAATATTATTGCATTTGGTCCGGAAAAGCTGGGTGTGGATTATCGTATTCACGGTGCAGATGAGTTCATTCTTGTTTCCGAGATGGAAGAGGCTGTGGAAGTGTATATGGAAGCAATTAAGAATTTGTTAGCAATTTAACCAAACCCAACAAGTTTAAATATAAAAATAAAAGAAGAAGTCCTCGAATGTTTCTGGCATCCGAGGGCTTTTTTACGTGATCAGGAAATTACTTTGTAATACTTCTTAAAAAAATGTCAATATCTGTATCAGAAATGACAATACCCGAATCGTTTTTTTATTGAAGAATGGCTATACGGCTGTCTGTATTGCCAGTCCACTGGCTTAGTTCGGTGCGTGTGCATTTCTGATCCCTTGCTATTACAGGATGATGAAAGACAGCGCACAGACTGCTTAAATTGTGGACTCCATATTGACTTGAAAAAACAGATATTTCTCGGTATTATTATTGGGAATATCTGTTTTTTTGTAAGAAAAATCGAAGAAAGATAATTTTTATACGGTTATGTCATTCGATGATAGCTGTTTAGAGGAAAAGGGAGAAATTTAAAATGAATGAAATTATAAAAAGTTTATATAATAGAAAATCCATGCGCGTATACGAAGAAAAGTCCATTCCGCAGGAGATGAAGAAGGTCATCCTTGAAGCCGCAGCCCAGGCGCCTACAGCAGGTTGTCAGCAACTTTATACTATTTTGGACATTACAGATGAAGAATTGAAAAAGGCTTTATCTGAGACCTGCGACTACCAGCCATTTATTGCGAAAGCACCTATGGTACTGGTATTCTGTGCTGACTGCAAGAAGTGGTATGATGCATATCTGGAAGCTGGCTGTGAGCCAAGAAAACCAGGTATAGGAGACCTTATGCTTGCGGTGACAGACACGGCAATTGCCGCACAAAATGCAGTTGTGGCAGCGGAGAGCTTTGGTATCGGTTCCTGCTACATTGGTGATATTATGGAAAATTATGAGAAACAAAGAAGACTTCTGAACCTGCCTAATTATGTTTTTCCAGCTGTTATGCTGGTATTTGGTTGGCCCACCCAGCAGCAAAAGAATCGCTCTAAACCCCAGAGATGTGCACAGGAACATATTGTCCATGAGAATACCTACCGCAGTATGGACGACACTGAACTTCGCGAAATGTTGAGTCACCAATACAAAAATTCCACCTTCGAAGACTGGTGCAAAGCCTTCTGCAAAAGAAAATATAATTCCGATTTTTCAAAAGAAATGACACGGTCGGTGGGGGAATATCTGAAGCAGTTTGAGTGAATATTGCAGTTTTTAGAATTACTTATATCAGGGAAAAGGAGAACAATAGGATGTTCAGAATTGGAATAGCAGAGGATGATCCCTCATTCCAGAAGACAATTTCCGAATATATTGAGCGTTACAAAAAAGAAACAAATATAGATATCCAGGCGTCTTTTTTTCAAGATGGAAATGAATTGGTATTTAAATACGAACCCATATATGATGTTCTTTTACTGGACATTGAAATGCCAAAAATGAATGGTATGGATGCTGCCAGAGAAATCCGAAAAAGGGATCAAAGAGTGCTGATTATATTTATAACCAACATGGCGCAATATGCAATCAATGGTTACGAAGTGGGTGCCTTGGACTTTGTCCTGAAGCCTATAAAATATTTTTCTTTTTCTATGAAACTGGAAAAAGCCCTGAAGTCTGTGAAAGGCCAGGAGTCTGTTAATATTCTGTTGGAATACAAAGACGGGATGAAAAAAGTGTCCTCCGATGAGATTGTTTATGCGGAGATTCGTGATCACTGGCTGCATATTTTTACGGTAGATGAAGAATATCAGCTTCTTTCTACCATGAAAGAATTTGCGGCAAAATTGGCAGACTATCATTTTATTTGCTGTAGCAGTTCCTTTTGCATTAACATGAAATACGTCACAGATTTTCAAAAGGATATTATAACCTTGAATGATAAAACAGAATTAAAAGTCAGCCGATCGAAGAAAAAAGAGGTAAAAAAGGCATTACTTGATTATTACAAAGGAGGGCTGCGCTGATGGTATCAGAAATTTTATCCCAAATTCCCATATACATAGGACATGCATTTTTTTCAATCAACGTGTTCCCAATCATACTGTTATTTTCAATTGGCATTCAGAAAAGAAAACACTTTGCATGGCGAATTGTCCTTGGCTTTCTGATATCCGTATGTTGTTCTGCGCCCTTTTCTCATGGGCTTTTTACATACATCATGCAGTTTACCTTGTTTGTATTCAGCAGTTATTTTGCATACGAAATTTCCTGGAAAGAGGCTTTGTATAGCGTTACATGTGCCTATGCAGTACAGCATATCAGCTATTGTGTATATCTGATTTTGTTTCGACCAGTTCATGGAATACCGGTTTATGCACCGGCATATATTGTGTGTGCAGTGTGCATTGCACTTTTGCTGTACTGGTTTATCGGAAGAAAATTACCTGAAAATGGACATTATGATGTGGATATTCGTTTCTCTATGATGTCGTTTTTCCTTATTATCATGCTCGCTCTGGGGCTTAGTATTGCAGCAGATACCATGTTTAATGCAGAAGAAAATAATCTCTATTACCTATGTAAAGCATACGATCTGATTTGTTGTCTGTTTGTATTATGGGAACAGATGGATTACAAAAATAAATTGAATAAACAGAGAGAGCAGGATCTGGAAAAACAGGTTCGGCTGAAACAAAAGGAATTGTTCCGGCTGAGACAGGATGATGTGGAGCGGATCAATCTGATCTGCCATGATCTAAAAAAACAGCTGGAGCCACTGAAGCTTTTCTCAGATGAAGAACAGCAAAAAGCATACTATGAACAGGTGTGTAAAACTATCCAGTCTTATGATTCCCAAGTGGAAACCGGAAGTAAAGTTCTGGATACTTTGCTGTCCCAGAAAAGACTGGTATGCATGAAAAATAACATAGAATTAACCTGTGTGGCAGACGGGAAGAAAATGGATTTTATATCTGCTGTGGATTTATATACTATTCTTGGAAATGTAATTGACAACGCAATTGAGAGTGTACTTATGGTTTCTGACGAAGAGAAAAAAGTGATTTCCACATCTATTTGGACCAAGGGAAATCTGCTCCTTATTCAGATACAGAATTATATGGAAAACGAGAAAATAAACTTTTCAGAAGGGCTTCCTGTGACTACAAAAAATGCACATGATGGTCACGGATATGGGTTGAAAAGTGTGCGAAAATGTGTGGAAAAATATAATGGAAGTATGGATATTACAGCGGAAAATCACATGTTCAGCCTGACGATTATTATACCTGTCGCAAAATAAAGTGCAAATTACGAAATCTGGAATGCCTGTTACGAAATCTTAAAATATCCTTTTTGAGTATGTGTTAAGCTCCTGACCATGATGAACGCGCGGTCATGAAAAGCAAAAAACAATATTTATTGTTGATCAAATGGGAGGAAACATATGAAAATCAAGAAGGAAATCACCCGTGGTCTGGGTGCTGTTTCAGCTTGTCTGCTTACAGTTGTGTCCATAGGAACTCCTGTGGCAGAGGCCTATGAGGGCAGACTAAACACAGTGCTTGGCATTGAAACTACAAAGACAGTTTCGGATGAAGGCTTAGATGTTGATACAGATTATTATAAAAGCGATTATGGAACTGATATTTATGATGGAGATAAGCTGCAGCAGCTGGAGGATGATGCGGCAGCACAGGCAGTTGCAGAACAGGAAGAAGGTTCTGTTCTTTTGAAAAATGACAACAATGCACTTCCACTGGCGGCTGGAAGCAGCATTACACTTTTTGGACAAAATTCTATTGAGAGTACGGAAAGTGTAGCTGGAAGTACAGGTTTTGGCGGTCCGCAATCCTACTCAGGACCTTTTTACAGTTATCATTCTACGGCTAATTCTACCCAGGAACTGGTAACTTATCTTGGAGCAATGGAGTCCGTTTATGATGTTAATCAGACAATGGTAAAGGCTTATCAGGAGAGCGGTTATATGCGTGTAAAATCTGTTGACGATCCGCAGATTGGAGAAGCACCAGCAGATTTTTACACAGAAAATCTGAAAAATAGCTGGCAGGATCAGTATAATGATGCAGCTGTTGTTATGCTTACAAGACAGGCAAGTGAGGATTGTGACCTTCTTCTTGAAGATCCAGAGGGAATCAGTCAGCTGGCTCTTCATCAGGACGAAAAAGATCTTTTGAATATGCTGAAAGAACAGAAAGAGCAGGGCGTATTTAAGAAAATTATTCTTCTTGTAAATTCTAACTGGGCTATGGAGCTTGGAGACCTGGATGATTATGATGTGGATGCATGCCTGTGGATTGGTTCCCCTGGTATTGTTGGATTTACAGGTGTTGTAAATCTGCTTCAAGGAGAGGCGAACCCATCTGGAAAACTGGTTGATACCTATGCGAAAAATTCCCTGTCAGCTCCGGCTATCACCTATGCACAGATGAAAAATACGCCAGAGTGGGCGAATCTGGATGAGGTTCTGGAATATTGTTCAGACAGCGATCAGTATGTTTCCAACTATCTGATCTATGCAGAGGATATTTATGTAGGATATAAATATTATGAAACCCGTTATGAGGATACCGTACTTGGAAACGGAAATGCAGACAGTATAGTTGGTTCCTCAACTGGAAAAGCATGGAATTATAATGACGAAATCGCTTATCCATTTGGCTATGGACTTTCCTACACAACCTTTTCCCAGACCCTTGATGGTGTAGAGTATGACGAAACAACAGATACTTACAACGTAAAAGTTACCGTGACAAATACTGGTGATACAGCTGGAAAATCTGTTGCAGAAGTCTATGCACAGACCCCATATGGGGATTATGAAAAAGAGAACAATGTGGAGAAATCTGCAGTCCAGGTTGTGGGCTTTGATAAGACAGATATCCTGGCGCCAGGTGCTTCTGAGACACTGGAAATTCCAGTAGAAAGATATCTCCTTGCAAGCTACGATTACACCAATGCCAAAGGCTATATTTTAAGCGAAGGCGATTATTACTTTGCCATCGGCGATGATGCACACGATGCCCTGAACAATATTCTTGCTGCAAAAGGTGCCAAGGGAATGACAGATGCATTGGGCGAGAAGGCTAAAGGAGATGCAGAGAAAGCATACTCCTGGAACAATGCAAAACTGGATACAGAGTCCTATAAAATGTCCCGCTATTCTGATATGGAAGTAACAAACCAGTTCGACGATGCCAATTTAAATAACCTTGGAACAGACACTGTAACTTATCTTTCCAGAAGTGACTGGGAGGGAACATATCCAGCAGAGCAGGTTTCTGTAACTGCAACTGAGGATATGATGAAAACTTTAAATGGTGATCTTTATACAGAACCAGAAGATGCACCATCTGTAGATGATTTTACCCAGGGAGTAGATGCTGGCATTAACTTTGTTGCAATGAAAGATGTAGATTACGATGACGATGCCACATGGGATAAATTCCTTGACCAGCTCACGGTAGAAGAAATGGCTTCTATTCTCCCTGACCAGAACGGTTCTGTACTAGTTGAGAGTATTGCAATGCCGTCTACCTACCGTGGGGATGATATGGACTGTTTGGAGCAGGTAACTTTCAAACTTACTGGAAAATCCGGTATTGTATGGCCTTCCACCGTTGTTATGACCTGCACCTGGAATAAAGATGATGTTGCGAAACGAAGCAGCATGACTGCAAATGAAGCTTATTTTATGGGCGCAACAGAAATCTGGTCTGGCGGCCCGAACTGCCATCGTACACAGTTTAACGGACGAGCTTCTGCTTACTATTCTGAAGATGGAAACATGGGATATCTGGTAGGAACTGTTGTTGCTGAAAACGTTCAGAAATATGGAATTATCCTTGGCTATAAACACATGGTTGTAAACGACCAGGAAGCACATCGTGAGAGTGCGGCAACCTTTACCAATGAACAGGCTCTTCGTGAGCAGTATCTGCGAGCTTTTGAGGGAGCCTATACAAAAGGCGGCGCAATGGGTTGTATGACAGCATTTAACAGAATCGGCTGCACTTACTGCGGAAGTTCCTCAGCACTTCTTACAACTGTTATGAGAGGAGAATGGGCTTACAAAGGACATGTTACTTCTGATGCGGTTGTAAATATGGATTACAAGAAACATTATACTTCTAACATTACAGCAGGACTTGACTACTGGTGCTGGGATATGGCAGGATTCGGAGCTTCCGATGATTCTTCTGTAGTGCTCAGTAAAGACATGGTTACGGAAGCCATCGAAAATGGTGACGGTTACATGCTTCAGACTCTGCGTAATGCAACCAAGCACAATGTTTATGCACAGGTTCATTCTATCCTGATTAATGGACTGGATGAAACCTCTCATGTAGTACATATTACTCCATGGTGGAAAACAGCTTTGAAAGCGGCAACAATTGGATTTGGAACAATTACTATACTGTTTATTGTACTTTACTATCTGGAAATGCTGGTTTGGAGTAAAAAGAGAGGAGAAAATGCATAATGAATATCAAAGATAAGATATTAGGAAAAAGAATCAGCGGCATTTTTAATGCATTAAATATTCTGCTCGGCCTGTTCTGCATTATTTATTACAGTATCAACGCAAACCGTGTAAATGAGTTTAATAAAGCTGTTGATTTTTATCTTGTACTGGCCATTATGTGCTGTGGGATTTACGTATTTGCAGATTATGTGATTGCGGATATTTTCAATCTGATTGCAGTTGTGTTTATTACACTTTCCATTGGAAAAATGATCGTAAACAGTATCAACACTTTTGCAGATGCCTTGAACGGAATTTCCATGTTCGGTTCTTCTGGTGTGATCGGTTATATTATTGTGACAGCGGTGGTTATGGTTATCATGCTGGTGCTGGAAATCGTATCCTGTTTCCTGAGCAGAGAGAAAAAGAATGCAATGAAGGTGGTTGTTTCTGAAAAATAATTTCAGAAGTGTAAAACTTAATTATAAAAAAATCCGACAGAACAGGTATGAAAATACCATCTGTCGGATCTTTTTTATCTATTTGTAGTTCTTAACAAACTATGTTCGCAAATATACTGGAACACAAAATAAAAAATAATTCCCTTTGAAACGGTGGAAAGTGTCAGTGCCCACCAGATTCCATTCAGTCCCAGTGCAGTGTTTGACAGAACCAGTGCAAGGGGGATTCGTATAACAGTCAGGCCAACGCTGATCAGACTGCAAAGCTGTGTCCGTCCAAGACCAGACAGGGCACCCACAGTCATCATTTCCACGCTGAGAAAAATTTCGGAAAATCCGATGATTCGCAGGTAATCAACGGAAAGACGGATAACTTCCTCCTCGTGGAAAAAGAGCACAGAAATCTGCCGCGGGAAAAATACAAAGGCAATAGTGATCAGTGCAGCCCAGCATATCAGAAGCCGAATGGAAATATGGTATCCTGATTTGATTCGGTCTTTTTTTCCTGCTCCGTAGTTCTGCCCCATGAAAGCGTTCAGGGCGGAGCCAAAACCATCAGCTGTGTTCCAGGAAAGGGACTCAATCTGTCCGCCTACACGCTGTACGGCAATAGCACCGTCCCCGAATCCGGAAACCATTCGGGTGAGTATCATGGAGATGATACAGTAAAGGCTTCCTTGAAGCGCAGTGGGGGTTCCAATGCGAAAGACTCCTTTTAAACAGGCAATATCCGGTCGTGAAAGCAGACGGATTTTGTGTAGTACATTGGCTTCACCGTGGTCACGGAGAATTTCTGTAACAAGGATCAGCAGAACTATAATCTGTGCAGTAACAGTTGCAACTGCTGCTCCTACAACTTCTAATCTGGGAAATGGTCCTACACCAAGAACAAGAAGCGGATCAAGGATCATATTCAGTATCAGACCAAAGAAGTTTGCCTTCAATGGTGTTTTGGAATCGCCCTGGGCTGTGAAAAGACCTGTCAGCACCTGGGAAAGGAAGGAAAACAGGATTAGTCCGCAGGTAATCCGCATATAAATTCTGGCACTGTTGTAAGTTTCTGCATCATTTAATGCAAAGAACTGCAGCAGCGGATTCGTAAATAATATACTGATCAATGTAACAAAAAGAGAGAATAGTATGGTAAGCTGCAGAGCTGCCTGTGCAAAGCCTGCGGCAGCCTTCTGATCACCTCTTCCAAGGGAATGCGCCATGTTTACCTGTCCTCCCATTCTTGCCAGGGAAGAAAGTCCCTGGGAGAGCCAGACGTACATACCTCCCACGCCCACACCCGCCACTGCTTTAGAGCCCAGCATTCCTATCCATGCCATATCTGTAATGTTGTAGGCGGTAGACAGGAAGGAAGAAGCCATGATTGGCAGTGCCAGCTCAGACAAAGTCCGTAAAATAGGACCGGAGGTGAGATTTAATTGTTTCTTTTTCATTTTAGATCTCCTGAAAATAGTAAAGTATCATTATTATACCATAGAAAACGCATTTTAAGAAGATGAAATATGACTTGAAAATACTCTAAAGCCTGTTTGAAAAAGTCTAGAGCGTGTTTGAAAAAGGCTTTCTGCAAGATGTGCGTCACAATTTGTGGGAGATTTTGTCCGGATGAAGGCGCCGTAGCGGGCTACGGCAACTGAATTCAGGCAAAATATACCGCAAAGTGGGGCGTGCAGATTGCGGGAATGATTTTTCAAACACGCTCTAATGTGAAAAAAATATGAAATTATGTTCCATACCTTGACTTTTAAAAGAATGAATGTTATATTACAAATAGAACAAAAATAAAAGTTATTTCCCGTGGATGTTCGGGAGATGGACAACAGCATTCCCCGGAAGAGATTCCGGGGAATTTGTAGATACTGAATAGTTACAATAAATTGACATTACTGTATTCAGAAAATATATTACAAAGTATATGGATGAAAGCTGTGGGCAGTAATGAATTTATTTCGCAATATGAGGAGTCAGAGGTGACCAGTATGGGAGCAAAGAGAGATTATTATGAAGTGCTGGGAATCAGTCGCAGCGCGGATAAAGATGCTATAAAGAAAGCTTATCGTAAGATGGCAAAGAAATACCATCCGGATTCAAACGCGGGAAATCCGGATGCTGAAGAAAAGTTTAAGGAAGTCACAGAAGCATATAATGTGCTCAGTGACCCTGAGAAGAAAAAACTCTATGATCAGTTCGGTCATGCAGCATTTGAAGAAGGTGCTGGCGGTGCCGGATATGGTGAAGGTGGCTTTAATAGAAACGGCGGCTTTGACGGCTCTGGATTCAGTGGCTTTGGCGGTTTTGGAAATAGTCATAGCGGTGCTTATAGAAGTCCGGATGGCAGCTATCAGGAATTTCATTTCGAAGGTGGTGACATGGACGATATTCTGAAGAATCTGTTTGGAGGAGGCTTCGGAGGAGGAAGCAATTCTGAAAAGGCTGGTTCCGCACACGGATTTGGAGGAAGCGGTTTTGGTCACTCTGGTTTTGAAAACGGCTCTTTTAGAAGCGGATTTAATGGTAGTTTCGGCAGTGGAGGTTTTGATGGTACCGGTTATGGAGATGGCTTTGGAAACAGCTGCAATAGCGGCTTTAGTGGCAGTCACCAGCAGAAAGGCCAGGACCTGAACGCAGAAATTTCCATCAGCTTCAACGAGGCAGCATTTGGTTGCGACAAGCTGATTAATCTTTCTGGTGCAGACGGCAGTGGAAAACAGACTCTGAAAGTTCACATTCCTGCCGGAATTGACAACGGCAAGAGTATCCGTCTGAGAGGCAAAGGAAATCCAGGTTACGGAGGTGCTCCCGCAGGGGATCTTCTTCTGAAGGTTCATGTAGGCGAGCGCCCTGGCTTTGAGCGAAAAGGCACCGACGTTTACACCACCGTAAATGTGCCGTTCATCACAGCTGCTCTGGGCGGTGAGGCAAAAGTCCAGACCCTGAATGGCCAGGTAATGTGCCGTATCCCGGAAGGCACACAGTCTGGCAGCAAGATCCGTCTGAAAGGAAAAGGTATCCAGGCAATGGGAAAAGCTGGAGTCTACGGTGATCTGTACGTAACCGTCCAGGTTCAGGTACCGAGAAATTTAAGCGAGGAATCCAAACGGAGACTTCGTGAATTTGATACCAGTACCAGAATGGCTGGTACAAGAGGAAGTCGAACAGCGTAAAATTGCCTGCTATTAAATAACTATTTATTAAATAAGCGAAAGGTACAATATAGCTTACATGTATAAAATTTGGTTTGCTAAATCTAAGCTGAATGCATGTAAGCAGTTTGTTTCTATGTCTTGATCATAATCCGAAATCGGACTAAATCTATTAAAAAAGGTCCGATTTCGGATTTTTTGTGCTGCTTTACAGATCGGGAAAGCAAAAAGGAGAGAAAACGCATATGGCAGAAGCTCTGGGATTGACCGGTTCTGTGTCCTGTCTGGTGAAGAATAAAAAGAAATATCATTATTATTAGAAAAAACACTATATTTCTTGAAAAAATGATATTGATTTAAGTACATGAATTGTGGCATGATATAAACATGTATGTTAAACTGTAATAAGTGTAACAATATATGCTAAAGTATGATGCTTTTGAACAGGGAGGAAAAAATGGGAAATCAGAGAGAATGTGGCGTGCTGCTTCCAATCAGTAGTCTGCCTTCAAAATACGGAATTGGATGTTTTTCAAAAAGTGCCTATGAGTTTGTGGATCAGTTGAAGGCAGCCGGACAGGGCTGTTGGCAGATTCTGCCCCTTGGACCAACCAGCTACGGTGATTCACCTTATCAGTCTTTTTCCACCTTTGCAGGAAATCCTTATTTTATCAGTCTGGAAGACCTGATCGAAGAGGGAGTGCTTACGGAAAAAGAGTGTGATGCTGTGGATTTCGGTTCCAGGGAAGATGATGTGGATTATGAGAAAATTTACAAAGGACGATACAAACTTCTTCGTAAAGCCTATGAGAGAAGCGATATTTCCAAAAATCCTGACTTTGTAAGATTCCAGCAGGAGCAGGCGCATTGGCTTGGCGATTATGCACTTTTTATGGCGGTGAAGGATCGTTTTGAGGGAATTCCGTGGACAGAATGGGCGGAGGACATCCGTCTTCGCTGGAATAATGCACTGGATTATTACAGAAAAGAACTGTATTTTGAAATTGAATTCCAGGAGTATATGCAGTTCAAATTTTATGAACAGTGGGCGAAACTGAAAGCGTATGCAAACAGAAGAGGAATTCGTATTATCGGAGATATTCCGATCTATGTTGCCATGGACAGCGCAGATACCTGGGCAAATCCAGGACTTTTCAAACTGGATGAAAATAACGAGCCTACACAGGTAGCCGGATGTCCGCCAGATGGATTTTCTGCAACAGGACAGCTTTGGGGAAATCCGCTGTACAGATGGGATGTGCATAAAAATACCGGATTCGAGTGGTGGATCAAACGTCTGGCACATTGCTTTAATATGTATGATGTTGTCCGCATTGATCATTTCCGTGGATTTGATGAATATTATGCGATTCCATATGGTGATAAGGATGCAAAACGCGGCTGGTGGGAAAAAGGACCTGGAATGGATCTTTTCCGTACCGTTTCCTATCGGTTGGGACACAAGGACATTATTGCTGAGGACCTTGGTTTCATGACTGATTCTGTGAAGCGTCTTGTGGAGGAGAGTGGTTATCCAAACATGAAGGTAATCGAGTTTGCCTTTGATGAGCGGGATACTGGAAATGCCAGTGATTATCTGCCTCATAACTACACAAATAACTGTGTGGTTTATACCGGAACCCACGACAATGAGACACTGCTTGGCTGGTATGGGGATATTACTCCTGAGGAGCGTCATATGGTTCGGGAATATCTGTGGAACTTCCACGATGATGAGAAAGGCATCTGCCGGAATATGATCCGTCTGGTTATGGGAAGTGTAGCCGGAAGATGTATTATTCCGATTCAGGATTATCTGCAGCTTGATAATTCAGCCCGCATTAATCAGCCATCCACTCTGGGAACAAACTGGAAGTGGCGCCTGAAAGAAGGACAGTTCAGCAAAGAATTGCAGAAGGAAATGCTGACTCTGGCGACCAGATTCGGAAGGAAAAACTGGACCCCGGATCCGTTGGAAGAGAAAATGGAATAAATTTAATATTTAATCAGTTGTTGCATAAAAAAAGGTAGAAGAGTAAAATTGAGGGCAAGGGTGTTTGCCCTCAATTTTGTATATACGGAGAGCTGAAAAGTTCGTGCTTTTCATAAAAAACATGAGGAGGAAACTAAGTTGGAAATTGAGAGAAAGTTTCTCATTAAGAGAGAAAACCTTCCGGAAAACCTGGAGCAGTATCCAAGCAAGGTAATTGAGCAGGGCTATCTGTGCACAGAGCCGGTAGTGCGGATCCGCAAATCTAATGACAATTACTATCTGACTTATAAATCAAAGGGACTGCTGGCAAGAGAGGAATACAATCTGCCGCTGACAAAAGAAGCTTATGAGCACTTAAAACCCAAAGCAGACGGAATCGTGATCTCCAAGGTACGTTATGTGATTCCTGAGAAAGACGGTTTATCCATTGAACTGGACGTATTCAAAGCCCCCTACGAAGGTCTTCTCCTGGCAGAAGTGGAATTCCCCACCGAAGAAGCCGCCCACGCTTACCAGCCGCCAAAGTGGTTCGGGGAGGATGTGACGTATTCCACAGAGTATCACAACAGTACCTTAAGTAAAGGGAAAAAGAGATAAAATTTTTATTTTATAATGAACCTTAACTAGAGCCTGTTTGAAAAATCATTCCCGCAATCTGCACGCCCCACTTTGCGGTATATTTTGCCCGAATTCGGTTGCCGTAGCCCGCTACGGCGCCCTCATCCGGGCAAAATCTCCCACAAATCGTGACGCACATCTTGCAGAAAGCCTTTTTCAAACACGCTCTAAACAACGACCTACATGAAAGGAGCAGAAGATATGAAAATCGGATTTATCGGATGTGGAAATATGGGTTCTGCAATGATCGGCGGAATCCTGAAAAATGGTGTGTTTGAAAAAAATGAGATTATTGTTTCAAATCTCACAGAAGAAGGAAGTAGAAGAAGTCAGGAAAAACTTGGAGTTGTGACAACTCTGGATAATTGTGAAGTTGTGAAAAATGCAAATATTGTTATATTAGCAGTAAAGCCTCAATTCTATGAGGAGGTAATCGGTGAAATTAAAAATTTCCTGACACCACAGCATATGATCGTAGGAATTGCGCCCGGTAAAACTCTTGCATGGCTGGAAGAAAAATGTGAGCAGCCGTTAAAGGTGGTACGTCTTATGCCGAATACCCCGGCACAGGTAGGGGCAGGAATGACAGGTGCCTGTGTCAATGATCGGGTAACAGAAGAGGATCTGGATCAGATTCTTGCCATTACAAACAGCTTCGGTCGCACAGAGGTGGTACCAGAAAGGCTGATGGACGCAGTCAGCGCAGTCAGTGGGTGCTCTCCGGCTTATGTATTTATGTTTATTGAAGCAATGGCAGATGCCGCTGTGGCACAGGGAATGCCAAGAAAACAGGCCTATCAGTTTGCTGCCCAGGCTGTACTTGGAAGTGCGAAGCTGCTTCTGGAGACAGGCATGCATCCGGGAGAACTGAAGGATATGGTATGCTCCCCGGCAGGAACGACCATTGAGGGTGTGCGTATCCTGGAAAAAAATGGTTTCCGCAGTGCTGTGTTTGAAGCATTGCAGGGAGCTGCTGATAAAGGAAAGAAAATGTGAGCTTTGCCTACAAAAAACACCTCGCGGAATATTACCAGTGAGCAGTAACTATAAGTAAATAATTGTGAAAATGAATCAGGAGGTTCCACTATGAGCAAAAAAGTATACATCTTCCTCGCCGACGGTTTTGAAGACATTGAAGGCTTAACTGTAGTTGATCTTATGCGAAGAGCAGGAATCACTATTACAACCGTTTCTATTAAAAACACCAAACAGATCACCACAGCCCATGGAATTACCATGCTGACCGATACCACCTTCCGTGAGGCGGATTTCTCCGACGCAGACATGCTGGTTCTCCCGGGCGGACAACCTGGAACCACTTATCTTGGAGGATTCGAGCCACTTACCGATCTGGTTAAAAGCTTCTATAATAATGGAGGTAAGATCGCAGCCATCTGCGCGGCACCTACTGTTTTTGCAGAAATCGGACTTTTACATGGAAAGAAGGCCACTGCATACCCGGCCTGCATGGACGGTCTTGGAGATGCTGTGAAGTCTGAAGAAAAGGTTGTAATTGATGGAAACATTACTACAAGCCGTGGACTTGGAACTGCAATTGACTTTTCCCTTTCCCTGATTTCCCAGCTCCTTGGACAGGAAAAAGCAGACCAGATTGCAGAATCCGTAGTTTATAAGTAAAAAATATTATAAAAAACCCTAATTTTTTAGGAATAACAGGGAAAACCATAAAAAACACTGGCGTTTTTAATTTGGTTGTGCTATACTTCTACAATGACTGTAATAATAGGGGGAAACCCTGCGCATTTATAACCGCAGAAGGATCGCAGTGACAGGAACCTGTTTTGGACTTTCCGGTTATCATCTGCGGTATCATTATTAAGAAATGGACAATGTCAATGCATTGGACCTGACATTTTACCTGAGAATATTAAGGAGGAACACGAAAATGAGTTTACAGGTGGAGAAATTAGAGAAAAACATGGCGAAGCTTACCATCGAAGTTTCCGCTGAAGATTTAGACAAAGCAATGGAGAAAGCTTACCAGAAACAGAAAAGCAGAATCAGCCTTCCAGGATTCCGTAAAGGAAAAGCTCCGAGAAAGATGATCGAGAGCATGTATGGCAAGGGTGTATTCATGGAAGACGCTGTTAATTCTCTTGTACCACAGGAGTATACAAAAGCTCTTGGCGAGTGCGATCTTGAGATCGTTTCCCAGCCGGAGATCAATGTTACACAGATGGAGCCAGGTAAAGCTCTTATCTTCACAGCTGATGTAGCTGTGAAACCAGAGGTTACTCTTGGAGATTACAAGGGTGTAGAGGTTCCGAAGTCTGAGATCACTGTAACAGACGAGGAAGTTGACGCTGAGGTTAAGAAAGAGCAGGATAAGAATGCAAGAACAGTTGCAGTTGAGGATCGTGCAGCTGCAAACGGCGATATCACAACAATCGATTTCGAGGGATTTGTTGATGGTGTTGCATTTGAAGGCGGTAAAGGAACTGACTACGCACTTACACTTGGTTCCGGTACATTTATCCCGGGATTCGAGGATCAGCTTGTTGGAGCAAACACTGGTGACCATGTAGAAGTTAAGGTTACTTTCCCAGAGGAATATCAGGCAAAAGAGCTTGCTGGCAAGGAAGCTGTATTCCAGTGTGACGTTAAGAAGATCGAGACCAAAGAGGTTCCGGAGCTTGACGATGAGTTTGCGAAAGACGTATCTGAGTTTGATACTCTTGCTGAGTACAAAGAAGATGTTAAGAAGAAACTGACAGAGAAGAAAGAGAAAGAAGCAAGAACTGCAAAAGAGAACGCTGCAGTAGATAAAGCAATCGAGAATGCACAGATGGATATTCCGGAGCTTATGACAAAGACTGAGTGCCGTCAGATGATGGACGATTTCTCCAGAAGAATGCAGCAGCAGGGATTATCCATGGAGCAGTACTTCCAGTTCACAGGACAGAGCATGGACAAGATGATGGAAGACATGAAGCCACAGGCTCTTAAGAGAATCCAGACAAGACTGGTTCTTGAGAAAGTAGCTGAGGCTGAGAACATCCAGCCATCTGAAGAAGAGATCACAGAAGAGATCCAGAAGATGGCAGATGCTTACAAGATGGAAGCTGACAAGATCAGAGAAGCTATCGGTGAGAGCGGACTTGAGCAGATGAAGAAAGATATGGCTGTTCAGAAGGCTGTTACTGTTATCGCTGATGCAGCAGTTGAAGTTGAGAAAGCAGCAGACGCTGAATAATCAGCAGGCAGATAACTGCACATCCCAAGAGGGAAAATTTATTTTGTTATGAAAGCGCTCTCTGGCGCATTATAATGCAGATCTAGGGGAGCGCATCTGATAAGAAAAGAGGGAATATATGAGTTTAGTGCCTTATGTCATTGAGCAGACAAGCAGAGGGGAGAGAAGCTACGACATCTATTCAAGGCTTCTGAAGGACAGAATCATTTTCCTGGGAGAGGAAGTAAACGATGTAAGTGCCAGTCTGGTAGTTGCTGAGTTGCTTTTTCTGGAAGCAGAGGATCCTGGAAAGGATATCCAGCTTTATATCAACAGCCCGGGTGGTTCCGTGACAGCTGGTATGGCTATCTACGATACCATGCAGTATATCAAGTGCGACGTTTCCACTATTTGTCTGGGAATGGCTGCCAGCATGGGAGCATTCCTTCTTGCTGGTGGTACAAAGGGTAAGAGATTTGCACTGCCGAATTCTACGATCATGATCCATCAGCCATCTGGCGGAGCCCAGGGACAGGCTACTGAGATCCAGATCGTGGCAGATCACATTGCCAAGACAAAGAGAACATTAAATGAAATTCTGGCTGCAAACACCGGACAGCCTCTTGAGGTAGTAGAGAAAGATACAGACCGTGACAATTACATGTCCGCAGAGGAAGCATTGGCTTATGGTCTGATCGATGGTGTTGTAACCCACAAATAGGGAAAAACTGTAACTGGATAACCGAGTGTACACTGATGAAGATGTAGTATATTTGTGTATTTCCAGTATAAAGTTTCCTGCCTAAACTGAAAACAAAAGAAATCCCCCTGGAGCTTTTTGAACTCTAATAGCCGGAGTTTTCTTTTGCATGCTACTGTAAGAAAAGACTCCTGAACTAACAGGAGTCTTATCTTGTAAAATGGGATAATTTTGTAAAATGGGTATATTTTACAGAATAATTTCAAATTTTAAGAAATAAAGAAAACTTTTTTCAGAATAGCTCTGAATAAGGTTGCTTTATTTAAAAGAAAGGAAAAGTTAAAGATTCATGGCTGAAAAGATAAGAGAAGGAAAAGTAAGATGTTCCTTTTGCCAGAAAACCGAGGATCAGGTCCGCAAATTAATCGCCGGACCGGATGGTGCCTACATCTGCGATGAGTGTGTAGGTATCTGCTCGGAGATCATGGAGGAAGAATTTGGAGGATACGATCAGGAAGATATTCTTGGATCTGAGATCAATCTGATGAAACCAGAGGAAATCCATGCAATTCTGGACGACTATGTAATCGGACAGGATGAGGCAAAGAAAGCACTTTCTGTTGCTGTATACAATCATTACAAACGTGTTACTGCTTCCAGGAATCTGGATGTAGAGCTTCAGAAGAGCAATATCCTTATGCTTGGACCAACTGGTTCCGGTAAGACACTTCTTGCCCAGACACTGGCAAGACTTCTGAATGTACCGTTTGCCATTGCAGACGCCACTACCCTGACAGAGGCAGGATATGTAGGTGAAGATGTTGAGAATATTCTTCTGAAGATCATTCAGGCTGCTGATTATGATATTGACAGAGCACAGTACGGAATTATTTATATAGATGAGATCGACAAGATCACACGTAAATCAGAGAATGTTTCCATCACTCGTGATGTTTCCGGAGAGGGTGTACAGCAGGCACTTCTGAAAATTCTGGAAGGCACTGTTGCAAGTGTTCCTCCTCAGGGTGGAAGAAAGCATCCGCATCAGGAATTCATCCAGATTGATACTACAAATATTCTGTTTATCTGTGGCGGTGCCTTTGACGGTCTGGAGAAGATCATTGAGGGAAGACAGGATACCAAGGCAATTGGCTTTGGCGCAGAAGTCGCTTCCAAAGAGGAACAGAATGTTGGTGAACTGTTCAAGCAGGTAATGCCTGAGGATCTGATCCGTTATGGACTGATTCCGGAGTTTGTAGGACGTGTGCCTGTAGTGGTAACCTTAGACGGACTTGATGAAAACGCACTTCTTCGCATCCTTCAGGAGCCGAAGAACGCACTGACCAAGCAGTACCATAAACTGTTTGAACTTGATGGAGTAGAGCTTGATTTTGAGGATGAAGCACTTCGTGTTATGGCGAGAAAGTCCATGGAACGTAAAACCGGAGCCAGAGGACTTCGTGCGATCATGGAGAGCACTCTTATGGATCTGATGTATAAGACTCCGTCTGACGACACCATTCGTAAATGCATTATTACAAAAGAAGCTGTAGAGGGAACTGGTGAACCTCAGATTGTTCATGGGGAAGCTCCTGCACAGCCGGTGAATCCGGCAAATACAGGCAGAAGAAGCCAGCGTGCACACAAAAAGGGCACTCCGGAAACAGCCTGATGAAGGGATTTGACTACAAATGAGTGAGCCAATCAATGTACTTCCTGCCCTTGCCCTTCGCGGAACTACCATTCTTCCGGGAATGATCATCCATTTCGATGTAAGCAGGGAACGTTCCAAAAAGGCAATCGAAGCGGCAATGTTTCAGGATCAGAAGATCTTTCTGGTAACCCAGAAGGATCCCCAGATTGAAGATCCTGGATTTGTACAGCTGTTTCAGGTAGGAACTATTGCATATATTAAGCAGGTTGTGAAACTTCCTGACAACCTGCTGCGTGTTCTTGTTGAGGGAAAAAGAAGGGCAGAACTTCTTGGTCTGGAACAGGAGACACCATATTTAAGAGCAGAGACTGTTCTTGTTAATGAGGAAGAAGAGGAGCTGCCTCAGGCGATGCTGGAGGCAATGTACAGAAGTATCAGGGAGCTGTTCCAAACTTATTGCGCTAAGGGTGGAAAGATTGGAAAAGAACTGGCTGCCCAGATCATGAATATAGAGAAAGCACCGGAGCTGATCGACCAGATCGTAATTAATCTGCCTCTTTCCTGGCAGAGCAAACAGAAGCTTCTGGAGGCAGCCAGACTGACAGACAGATATGAGCTTCTTGGTGCCATTTTGAGCAATGAGATCAATGTGCTGGATATCAGCCACGACCTTCAGCAGAAACTGAAAAAGCGCGTGGATAAAAACCAGCGTGAATATATTTTGAGAGAACAGCTGAAACTGATACGGGAGGAGCTTGGCGAGGACAATACTGCTGATGAGGCTGAGGAGTTCCGCAGAAAAGCCAAAGAGCTTACTGCTTCCCAGGAAGTAAAGGATCGCATTTTCAAAGAAATCGGCCGCTTTAAAATCACCAGCACCAATGCCGCTGAGAGCAGCATTCTGCGGGGATATATTGAGACACTTCTTTCCCTTCCGTGGGATAAGTGCTCTGAAGATTCTGAAGACCTGAAGACAGCCTGGAAGATTCTTGAAGAAGGTCATTATGGTCTGAAGGATGTAAAAGAGCGTATTATGGAATTCCTGTCTGTACGTAAGCTGACACATAAAGGAAAATCTCCTATACTTTGCCTTGTGGGACCTCCTGGAACCGGTAAGACTTCTATTGCCAAATCTGTTGCAGAAGCCACTGGCAAACGTTATGTCCGTATCTGTCTTGGTGGTGTGAAGGATGAAGCTGAGATCCGCGGACATAGAAAGACTTATGTGGGTGCTATGCCGGGAAGGATTACCGTTGCCCTTCAGCAGGCAAAGGTTGCCAATCCGCTTATGCTTCTGGACGAAATTGACAAGACAAGCAGTGATTACAAGGGAGATACTTCTTCTGCACTTCTTGAGGTGTTGGATCCGGAGCAGAACAGTCATTTCAATGACCATTATGTGGAGCTTCCTCAGGATCTTTCAGAGGTGTTGTTTATTGCAACAGCCAACGATATTCAGGGAATCCCAAGACCGCTTCTTGACCGAATGGAGGTCATTGAGATCAGCGGTTATACGGAGAATGAGAAAGAGCACATTGCAAAGGAGCATCTGATTCCCAAGCAAATGGAAGCCAATGGAATTGAGAAAGGCAAACTTTCCATTCAGGGCGGCGCTCTTCGAAAAATCATCAATAATTATACGAAGGAAGCCGGTGTCCGCAATCTGGAACGTCTCATCGGTCAGATCTGTCGTAAGACAGCACGTCTGATCATGGAAGATGGCAAAGAGAAGGTAACGGTCACTGGCAAGAACCTTGAGAGCTTTCTGGGGCAGGAGAAATACAATTACCTGATGGCGAATAAAAAGGATGAGGTTGGTATCGCAAGAGGTCTTGCCTGGACACAGGTTGGCGGTGATACCCTTCAGATCGAAGTAAATATTATGCCGGGTAAAGGGGAATTTGTGCTTACCGGACAGCTTGGAGACGTGATGAAGGAGTCTGCAACAGCGGGCATCAGCTACATCCGCTCTGTAGCAGCCAGATATGGAATCAATCAGGAATTTTTCCAGGAAAATGACATTCACGTACATATTCCGGAAGGGGCAGTGCCAAAGGACGGTCCGTCAGCCGGAATTACCATGGCAACTGCAATGCTTTCTGCCATTATTGACAAGCCGGTAAGAGCGGATCTTGCCATGACTGGTGAGATCACCTTAAGAGGTCGTGTACTTCCAATCGGCGGACTGAAAGAGAAGCTTCTTGCAGCTAAGTACGCCAAGATTAAAGAAGTACTGGTTCCAAAGTCCAATAAACCGGATATCAAAGAACTGGATGAGGAGATCACAGACGGACTGAAGATCACGTTTGTGGAAAATATGAATGAAGTGCTGGAACGGGCACTTGCCTGAAATGAGAGGTAGGAAAAATGGTAATTAAAAACGTTTCACTGGATATCGTTTGTGGTATCACCAGCAAACTGCCAGACACAGGAAGACCTGAAATTGCTTTTGCAGGGAAATCCAATGTGGGAAAATCCTCCCTCATTAACGGTCTGCTGAACCGAAAAGCGCTGGCAAGAACAAGTTCCCAGCCGGGAAAAACACAGACTATCAATTTTTATAATGTAAATGATTTTATGTACCTTGTGGATCTTCCAGGTTATGGATATGCCAAGGTTCCGGAGACCGAGAAGGCGAAGTGGGGAAAGATGATCGAGCGTTATCTTCATACCTCACAGACCCTGAAGGCAGTATTTCTCCTGATCGACATCCGGCACGATCCATCTGCAAATGATAAGCTGATGTATGACTGGATCGTAAATAACGGATACAATCCGATCATTATTGCAACCAAGCTGGATAAGCTGAAAAGAAGTCAGGTACAGAAGAATATTAAGGCTATCAAGGACGGACTGAAGCTGCGCCCGGGCAGTAAGATCATTCCTTTTTCCGCTGAGACAAAGCAGGGAAAAGATGAAATCTGGGCGTTAATGGACGAGTTGACCGGTGCAGTTCCGGCAGCTACGGACGAGCTGAAGGCCTGACAGACGAGGAAAAAGAATATGGGAATTATCAAGGCATTCAAGCTGGGATTTGACTATCTCAAGTATGATGAGGACGGCAATGTGGAAGCAACGCAGCGTGCTGTCAATGATGTAAACCTGGACATTGAAGCCGGCGATTTTGTGGCCGTTCTGGGGCACAATGGTTCCGGAAAATCCACATTGGCGAAGCAGATAAATGCATTGCTTATCCCTTCAGAGGGAACCATGTGGGTGGATGATATGGACACAGCCAAGGAGCCGGAGCTGTGGAAAATCCGCCAGAAAGCGGGGATGGTTTTTCAGAATCCGGACAACCAGATCATTGGTACGGTTGTGGAAGAGGATGTAGGCTTTGGTCCTGAGAATATGGGAGTACCTACAGACGAAATCTGGAAGCGTGTGGATGACAGTCTGAAAAAGACAGGAATGACCGCTTACCGTTATCAGTCTCCGAACAAGCTTTCCGGAGGCCAGAAACAAAGAGTGGCCATCGCAGGTGTTGTGGCGATGCGTCCAAGCTGTATTGTACTGGACGAGCCAACTGCAATGCTTGACCCGAATGGCAGGAAAGAAGTATTGAAAGCCGTTTCCGAGCTCAATAAAAAAGAAAATGTAACCGTTGTCCTGATTACCCATTATATGGAAGAAGTGATCCATGCCAACAAGGTTTATGTGATGGATGGTGGAAATGTGGTAATGCAGGGAACTCCAAGAGAAATTTTTTCCCAGGTAGAGACACTGAAGAAATACCGGCTGGATGTACCCCAGGTGACATTGCTCGCCCATGAGCTTCACAAGGCTGGCGTGGACATTCCGGAAGGAATACTGACGAAAGAGGAATTGGTGGGTGCATTATGTCGATAGAGCTTAAGAACGTGACCTATACTTACAGTCAGGGTACTGCTTATGAAAGCCACGCCCTGAAAGATATAAATCTTGTAATTCCGGATGGACAGTTCATTGGTGTGATTGGTCATACTGGAAGTGGAAAATCAACCTTGATCCAGCATTTTAATGCTTTGATCCAGCCTACAAGCGGTCAGATCCTTTATAATGGAGAAGACGTGTGGGCGGAGAATTATAACCGCCGGGCTCTTCGAAGTGAGGTGGGGCTGGTATTTCAGTACCCGGAGCACCAGCTGTTTGAGAATACAGTTCTGGCAGATGTTTGCTTTGGCCCTATGAATCAGGGACTTTCCAGGGAGCAGGCTGAGGAAGAGGCAAAAAAGGCCCTTGCCCATGTAGGTGTGAAGGAAGAGAATTTTACCAAGTCTCCTTTCGAGCTTTCAGGAGGCCAGAAGAAACGGGTTGCCATTGCAGGTGTTCTGGCAATGAACCCGAAGATCCTGATCCTGGATGAGCCTACTGCAGGGCTCGACCCACAGGGAAGAGATGACATTCTGGATCAGATTGTGGCTCTTCATAAGATGAGAGGAATTACCATTATCCTGGTTTCTCATAGCATGGAGGACATTGCCAAATATGTGGAACGCCTGATCGTTATGAATCATGGGGAAATGGTATTTGACGATACACCGAAGAATGTATTTTCCCATTATAAGGAACTGGAAGGAATGGGACTTGCGGCACCGCAGATCACCTATATCATGCATGCGCTTTCCGAAAATGGCCTGAATGTGGATACCACAGCTACCACTGTGGAGGAAGCCAGGGATACGATTCTGGAAGCTTTAAAGAAGCAGAAGCCTTCACTTCTTAAGAAGGGAGGCAGAAACGAATGATCAGAGATATTACCATTGGACAGTATTATCCGGCAGATTCCGTGATTCATAAGCTGGATCCAAGAACCAAACTGGTAGGAACCATTGGATTTATTGTATCTGTATTTTTGTTCCACACCTTCGCAGGATATGCAGTGGCTACTATATTTCTTGCAGGAATAATCCTGTTGTCCAAGGTTCCTGTGAAGTTTATTTTTAAAGGTCTGAAGACTATTTTCATGCTGCTTCTGATCACCATATTTTTTAATATGATTCTTACCCCTGGTGAGGTGGTATGGAAGCTGGGATTTATTAAGGTAACAAAGGAAGGTCTGGTGCTGGCAGGTACTATGGCGATCCGACTGGTTTATCTGGTGATCGGTTCTTCCATTATGACATTGACGACGACGCCTAACCAGCTGACTGATGGTCTGGAGCGTCTGCTCCGCCCGCTGAATAAGCTTCATGTACCAGTACATGATATTGCTATGATGATGTCGATCGCCCTACGTTTTATCCCTATTCTTCTGGAAGAAACGGATAAGATTATGAAAGCGCAGATTGCCCGCGGAGCTGATTTCGAGAATGGGAATCTGATCCAGAAGGCGAAGAACATGGTTCCCCTTCTGGTGCCGCTGTTTATTTCCGCATTCCGACGGGCAAATGATCTGGCCATGGCCATGGAAGCAAGATGCTATCATGGCGGCGATAACCGTACCCAGATGAAACCGCTTTGTTATAAAAAAAGAGATCATATGGCATATGTGATTTTGGCAGCGTATCTGGCTGTTGCAATTGGATTTAGGGCAGCTGGAATTTAAATCGACTGAACATCCATTTAAAAAGTTATAGTTCCCTCATCTGTATTCAGAGTCTTAAAATAGACTACGGATGCAGATGAGGGAATTTTCACAAGGAGAAAGATGATGAAACGAATTGGACTTGTTGTAGCATATGATGGAACGAATTATTGTGGCTGGCAGACACAGCCCAATGGAATTACAGTACAGGGAGTGTTGAATGATACACTTTCTGAGCTTCTGGGAGAAAAGATTGAAACGATTGGTGCCAGTCGTACAGATGCAGGCGTACACGCCTTTGGAAACGTAGCGGTATTTGATACCAACACCCGCATCCCGGGAGAGAAGATTTCTTATGCGCTGAACCAGCGTCTGCCGGAGGATATCCGGATTCAGATGTCCGAAGAAGTGGAACCGGACTTCCATCCAAGATACTGTGACAGTGAGAAAACATATGAATATCGCATTCTGAACCGCAAATTTCCGGTACCAACTGAGCGGCTTTATTCCTATTTCTATCATTACAAATTAGATGTGGACAAAATGAGAGAGGCAACATCCTACCTGATCGGAAGGCATGATTTTGCCAGTTTCTGCGGCTCCGGAGCCCAGGTGAAAACAACTATCCGTACGGTTACCGGAATTGAAGTTTTCCGTGATGGTGACATAGTTACGATTCGCGTTTCGGGAACTGGTTTCCTCTATAATATGGTCCGCATTATTTCCGGCACCTTGATTGAAATCGGAAATGGACAGTATCCACCGGAGCGCATGCAGAAAATCCTGGATGCCAAAGACCGTTCTGCTGCTGGTCCTACCGCACCGGCGCAGGGACTCACCTTGATGGGGATACAGTTCTTTGATTAATGAGTAACGTTGCTATTTAATGTGTTGGGAGGGTGAAAAGTTTTTCAGGAGGGACGCATTTGGACAATGTGTATTACTCACTCGC
>NZ_JBCOMJ010000020.1:0-93910 GCF_040924225.1 Ruminococcus sp. RTP21484sp1_RTP21277st1_D2_RTP21277_210401
TGGAGCATTAGCTCAGTTGGTAGAGCACTTGACTTTTAATCAAGTTGTCCGGGGTTCGAATCCCCGATGCTTCACTTCACAGAATGCCGGAAATCCTTTATTTGTAAGGGTTTCCGGTCTTTTTTTATAACTCTTAAATAACACCAAGTAATCGTGAGTAAATGTCCCATTGAAAACAAGATGTCTCAAATGTGTCTCAGATAAAAATGAAATCCACGCTTTTATCTTTTTATTTTCTTTAAATCAAAATTTGATTACAAAGAAAATTGAGTTGATTTTAAAGCGTGGATTTTATTTATTTAGAAGTTATTTGCTATGAAAGTCCCATCCGTTATCCATGAATTCGCTTATGCAAGCATGGTTCATTCATGGATATCGGACGGAATTTTTGAGTACTTTTTTAATGTGTCAAAGCATTATGGACGTATGATAGTGCCTGCGTTTTCCATAATTTCTACGATTTCGTACATGTTGGTAACGCTGCCGACTGCCAGGCTTTCTTTCAGGCCGTAGAAGTCAAGGCAGGTACCGCAGGTGAGGATTTTTACTCCTTCTGCTTCTAAAGATTTCAGATCTTCCAGGGAATCGGAGTCTTCGCAGGTAAGGGATGCTCCGGAGTTGTAGCACAGAATGATCTCTGGGAGCTGATCCTGTTTGGTGAGAGCGAAAATGAAGGATTTCATAAGAATCTTTCCAAGCTGTTCTTCACCATTTCCCATGGTATTGGCGGAAAGGACGGCTACAAGACCATGTTTCTTGGAATCCGGGGTGCAGGCGGGAGCGGCGGATTCAGCTGCTGGTGTTGAGGTTGTGCTGTTTTCCGGAATCTGGAAGGTTACGGTGAAATCTTTCTCTGTTTTTTTCTCAGAAGAGACTGTAAAGCCTTTGCTGTTGCCAAATTTGGTAAGGTTCTGGACGGCAATTTCATTGTCAACGAGAATGATAAGGGTACCGCCATTTGTCATTTCTTCGGATTCTTTCTTTGCGTTTACAACTGGGAGTGGGCAGGCCATTCCTCTCGCATCAAATGTTTTGTTTTCCATGTGTAATTTCTCCTACTATCTATATTGTATTTTTTTAATTGACATTTTTTAACAGACTCTATAATACAGCATATATTAAGTAATGGATACTCTGACACAGTAAATTTTTAATATATTGCGTAAGTAATGCTGAAAATTAATTTGTACTGCATTAGAGCCTGTTTAATAATTAAATTATACACTCATATATGCCCTCAGGATCCAGGTCTTGCTCCTGAAGTAGTTTCTCAAGGGCAGTGCGGCTTGTGGGGGGCGCACACCAGGAAAGTCCGCAGCTGGCAGAGATACTTCTTGGAATCGGAATCAGTCTTCCTGGAGCACCAGTGGCTTTGCAGGATTTCTCCATGGCGATGGCGTCGGTGGTGCAGCGAAAGGTGATGATTAAGCGTTTTTCCTGGGAAATCATGGGGTACCTCCTGATTGACCGCATATTTGGTCGTAAAAAATTTTCTTGTTATTAAAGTGCGATATATGGTGCATTACAAACTTTCTGTAGAATAGGAAGTGGTCGTTATTTCACTGGGTTCTGATGAGAGTTCTCCGCAATCTGATTCATTTAAGGATGAAACTGCTTCCTGTTCTGGAGCCTTTTCAGCAGGTGTCACCAGATACCCATGCGAAACCGGTTCAATAGTCTGTTCCATTACCCTGTGAAGGAGCCCCAGGCCGCCTGTGCCCTTGAAAGCTCCATAGAGAAAGTTGTTGGAGATTTCTTCGGTGATGGATTCCAGACCTTCCATGATCATGCCTTTGCCTGGTGTTTCGTACCAGCGGATGAGAATTTCATCTTCGGGAAGGAAGAAAATGTTGATTTTTCTTCGAACACATTCTTCAAGGAAGGTGAAGTCCAGCTTCAGGACGGCGGTTCCGTTTTCATCTGTAGTGAATTCTCCGGAGGCTGCAATCAGATAGCTTTCCTCGTGGAGGGTAAGCCAGGATTCTTTGAATTTTCCAAGTCCTGTCGGGATGTTATGCCATTCGCCGGATTCCAGAAAGTTTACGGAGAAATTGCCTTTTTCACAGGCGAATGAAATCTTTTGCACACCTTCCGTCATATTATTGTGGAAAATCTGGATAAACAGCGGGAAAAGACCAATGCTCTGTGGAGAAAGTTCAAAAACTTTGCCATTAAGCTGTTGGGTGAACTGGTAAGGATTCGGCGCAAGAAGTCCTTTCACGTAATTCCAGGTATTAGGTCGTGTATTGGTGCTGCGGCGGAGTCCGGGCGGATTCTTTTTCCAGCCACCCTTTCGGAGAGAAGGAAGTGTCTGAGGCGCGTGAATGCCGTTTTCAAGCTCGGCAGTCAGGCGGTTCAGGAGTGTCTGGGCGCATGGGTTTTCAGGCAAAATATCTGCAGGATGAAAGTTGCGCGGAAAGTGCTTGCGGATAATGTTCAGCATGACGCAGTTCTGGAAAAGTTCGTTATTTCCGGCATTTGTGACTACAACCATGTTCATGTCAGGGTAGACGATCACATTCTGACCAAGCATTCCATTGAATTCAAAGCTGCCCGGGCGAGCCTCCATCCACAGCTGGTAGCCATAGCCGAAAGTACCTTCGATGCTTTCCTTATGCTTAGCAGTGGAGACTTCAACCCAGAATTCCGGGATAATCTGCTGATCGTTCCATTTACCCTTCTGAAGATAAAGCTGACCTAATTTAGCCATGTCCTCAGTGCAAAGGAAAAGTCCCCAGCCGCCCTTGGTAATGCCCTTAGGGCAGGTTTCCCAGAAATAGTGGGTGATTCCAAGGGGAGCGAAAAGCCGTGGTTCCAGGTACTCGGTAAGTGACTGGCCGGTGCGTTCCGTGACGATGGCGGACAGAACGTAGGTATTCAGGCTGTTGTACTGGAAATTTTCCCCGGGGGTGCCGGTGATGGAAGAATTCAGGTAGCTGGTGAGCCAGTCGTTTCCAGAGACGATCCCGGATTCGTTGAAAGTGACGCCGCTGGTCATTGTGAGAAGATTTTCTACAGTGACTTTAGGGCGGAAAATCTTGTTAAAGGTGTTCAGCTTCTTCTGGAAAATGTCGTAAATGTTTTCGTCCAGGGAAAGCTTGCCTTCTTCTACCAGAAGACCAATTGCCATGCCGGTGATGCTTTTGCACATGGAATGGGTCACATGCCAGATTCGGCTGCGGTATGGGGCGAAATTGGCCTCGCAGATGACCTTTCCATTTCGGAGTACCATGAAATGGTGCATGTCTGTATAGTGTGAAGAGTCCAGATCCCGCAGCAGGTCGGCCAGCATGTCAGAGGAAATACCCTGGCTCTCCGGCGTGGCGCGGGGAAATGGCTGCTCGTATGGTTTGTCAAATGGAAATTTAGGCTTTTGCGGGAAGAAATCTACCCGGCTGGCTCCGTCCGTTTTTCCCAGGATAATGTTTGTAATCAGTTCTGCAACTGCAATCTGTTCTTTTGCCATAAGGTGCTCCTTTCTTTGGGAAAGCGGTAAAAGTTGTTGTTAGGGTTATTGTAGCAGTGGGGGACAAGTGTGTCAATAAGGGGTGAAATAGGGAAAATTTATAAAAAATGGTTCTATAGGTTGTATTGGCAGACATAAATATTACTAGAGCCTGTTTGAAAAATCATTCCCGCAATCTGCACGCCCCACTTTGCGGTATATTTCACCCGAATTCGGTTGCCGTAGCCCGCTACGGCGCCCTCATCCGGGCAAAATCTCCCACAAATTGTGACGCACATCTTGCAGAAAGCCTTTTTCAAACATGCTCTAGACCCTGCACAATCATGAAAAGTGCGCAGTTCGCAGATGAATTTTTTCAGGCATATTCTGGCGGCTGTTTGCTGTTAGCTGTCCGTGCAGTCTGCCGGAGGCAGAAAAAGTGCCTGAAATGGTACAAAGTTAATTGCATTAGGAGACAGCGGCGGTGATGAGCTTTTGGATTTTGGACAGGCATGACAAGAAGGAGGACCTTTATGAGATTATTGAAAAAATATTTCAACCGGGAAAATAAATTCAGTTTGAAAGAACGTTTCAATATGGTGATGACTGTGGTGACTTGCTTTTTCATGGGAGTGATGGGTGAAAATGGACGGGGTATGCAGGGAATAAAGGGACTGATTGGTGGAATCGGCGGACTGGCTGTAAGGATGAATGGATGGCTGAGTGTGGTGACTGGCTGGGAGCTGGGCGCGCATGAAGCTCATGGAATATATGAAAAAGGTGTAGTGGGAAGATTTTTCCAGGGAAAGATGCTGGAAGGAATAGATGTGGTGAAGCGTGGACAGGCTTTAGTGGAAAGGGCTGGGCTGCGAGGAAGAAGGGGAAATCGGATACGGGATGTTTCACATGAGAAGGGACTGCCTTGCATGGAACGATGGGTGTGCAGAGGCAGTCCGTAGGGGCATAATCGGTTGATTTAATGTAACTGTGAACTATGTTCACGAAAACATCTCGCGGTATAGTATCTGCGGAACAGTTATATTAATTGTTAAAATAAACTGTAATCGGACAGATTTCGCTGTTGGTGCCGACTCTCATGTTCGGCCCCCAGATTCCGGCTCCGGAAGTGACAATGTTGTGCATATTTCCTTTTCGAAGGTAGCCACAGGAATTTTCCCAGAATAGATGGATAATCAGGTTTCCGGGGAAAATCTGGCCGTCATGGGTGTGACCACAAAGGTCAAGGTCAACACCGGCAGCTGCTGTCTTGTCTAATTCTTTTGGCTGATGGTCAATGAAAATAATTGGTTTTCTCTGGTCCAGCGATTCGGTAAGCTGGGCCGGAGTGGCTCTGGAACCTTCCACTTTTTCGCATCGGGAGGCATCCCGGCGGCCGACAATATAAAATTTGTTGTCAATCAGAACAGATTCATCGTCTAGCAGGTGAATTCCTGCGTCTGTAAGAAATTCTTCCATTCTGGGATCATTGTAGTTATCTTCTGTTCCGCTGAAGGTGAAACCTGCCAGGATTGGTTCGTTCAGGTCGTGATTGCCCCAGCAGGCGTAAACTCCATATTTGGACTTAATTCCTTTTAAAATTTCTTTTAATTTATCTGGTTTGGAAATGGCGTCATATTCATTATCGAAAATATCACCTGCGATACAGACTACATCTGGATTTTCAGCATTAATCTTTTTCACAATTCGTTTTGCCTGGGCGGTTCCCATGCTGTAGCCGAAATGGGTATCAGCGAGAAGGACTATTTTCAGGGAATCCATGTCGTCAACTGTTTTTTCAACGTTTATCTCATAAGATGTAGTTTTCACATGGGTTACATGAAGGATTCCGTAAACACTGAGGCTGATGATCAGTATGGTGCAGATCAGGCCTGTGATGACGAAAGTGCTGCGGTGCCCGATAAACGGGGCATGGAATATGTATTTCAGTATCAGACGGCCAAAATCAACGACAGCGATTACCAGCAGAATATAGATGAAAGTTCCGAGAAAATAGTTACCTGTATGCTTGAGAATACGGTGCAGGTTGGCCGGCTTTTTGATGAGAAAGCCGGTGAGCAGGGCTGTTGCTAATATTATGTAAACTCCTATAAAGGAAGCGCGAAATGCCATTGTCTGAAAAAGTCTGTGACAGGCGCCCATCCATCGTATCATCCAACGGACAACGTATGCATTGATCAGGATGTATAGGGGTGCAAGAAAGAGTGCGGTCATGAAAAACCTCCGTTATATTTACTTTGAAAATTAGCAGTTACACGCTTTGTTACCGTGTCTGCGCAATAATGGGTACAGTATACTACGGTTAATAAGTTTTTGCAATTGTGCATATAATAGGGAGAAATGAGAGAGTCAGGAGAGCTGTTGCTTATGCGGCAAAGCGAGAAAGATTCCTGAAACCGGGAACATCAGGTATGCCGATTATTTTTAAGCAATGGCAAAGTGCAGGAAATATATGAGAAAATGGTTTCGGAGCTTTTATTCTTCAGGGCTGTTTATTCCATTCATTTTATTATTGCCGTATATGTGTACAATCGCCTTGAATGGGGCGGATAAAGCACTTTTACTGCATTCTCCGGGGGTGGAGGATATGGTTCCGCTGATGTTGCTGGTACAGATGAAAGGGGATTATGCGGAGGAAGCGGTGAAAGCTCAGGCGGTGATTGCAAGGTCGGAGGTGTACAGGCGGCTGGAGGAGGGGGAAAGTGAAGGAGAAATTCTGGATGAAGTAAGTGAAAGTATCGCAGGGAAAAACAGGGAAAGAAGAGTTGAGCAAATGACAGCTGCGACAGAAGATGAAGAGGTGTTATCCTTCCGAATAGCAGAATTAAATAGTGGCAGGAGTTTTGTTGTTGGATATGGAGGCGTTTGGAAATTACTGAGTGCGGTGGATAAGCTGCAGCAGTATGGAGCAGCGGCAGAGGCAACGGCCGGGCAGGTTCTTACATATAATGGAAAGCTGAAATTAGTTCCGTATCATGAGATCAGCAGCGGTAAAACCAGGGATGGGACAGAAGTTTTTCACAGTGCAGAATATGGCTATCTGAAATCAGTGGAAAGCAGTCAGGACAGGGAGGCTCCAGGCTATGTAAACAGTGCATATGTGCCTGCCAGTCAGCTTCCTGCGAAGCTGGTGGTCAAAAAGCGAGATAGTGCCGGTTATGTGACTGCGCTGACAGCTGATGGAAACTGGCTTGAGGGTGAGACTTTTCGACAGGGCATGCATCTGGCTTCCGCAGATTTTTCCGTGCAGAAAGTAGGAAAAATGGTACGCTTTTTATGTAAAGGAAAAGGACATGGGCTTGGATTTTCCCAGTATGGGGGGAATGAGATGGCGAAGAAAGGGAGTAGCTGGGAGGAGATATTGGAGACATATTTTCCGGAGATGGAGGTTGAGGTGGTGATGGAGATGGGAAGGTGAAAAATGTTGCTGAAAGTCAAAAAATTACTTTTATTATAAAAGTTTTGTAAAACCCCTTGCATTTTTCAAAAAAAGTGTTATAGTATAACACATACTTTATGATGTAGTAATTAAAACTACATGATAAAGTTTGCAAAACATTATAAACCTAGGAACCAGACTGATTTCTGGAAAAGTTACTTTGGAAAAGTTTTAGGAGGTGCTATCATGAAATTTAAATTAAAAGATCCGGGAAGTGCGATTACACATGGGATTGCTTTTCTTCTGGCAGCAGTGGGAGCAGCGCCTTTATTGATTCGCTCGTCAGAGTGGAGCGATCATATTCATATTGTGGCACTGGGAGTGTTTATTCTTACGATGATGCTGCTTTATGCGGCAAGTACTCTTTATCATTCCGTTGATTCTACGGCGAAGGTGAACCGCAGACTGAAGAAGCTGGATCATATGATGATCTTTGTAATGATCGCGGGAAGCTATACGCCGGTGTGCCTGATTGTTCTTCATAACAAGATTGGATATATACTTTGCGCACTTGTGTGGGCGACAGCAATTCTGGGAATTGTATTTAAGGCATTCTGGGTGACTTGTCCGAAATGGATTTCTTCTGTGCTGTATATTGGAATGGGCTGGTTGTGTGTGCTTGCGTTCATGCCAATTATTCATGCATTGCCTAAGGCTGGATTTGGCTGGCTGCTGGCGGGGGGAATTATTTATACGATTGGCGGTGTGATCTATGCATTGAAGCTTCCCATCTTTAATGCGAAACATAAGAATTTTGGGTCACATGAGATTTTCCACGTATTTATTATGCTGGGAAGCGCGTGTCATTTTATTGTGATGTATTGTTTTGTGGCGAATATGCCGATTTGATGATATGGTAAGGTAAAATATTAGTAATGAAGTTACCTGTAACAAATATTTTAGACGAAGTTTTTTAATAATTTTTAATATTTAGAAGGAACTGTGATCTCCTCTAAAATTCCATCAGGGCTAATTTTTTTGCCCGGGTTAATTGTTTGATTGCATATTCCCGGCTCATGGCTTCTTCTTTGGTGGCGTAGCCTTCGTAGTAGACAAGGGTTACCGGACGTTTGGTTTTGGTGTATTTGGCTCCGTTTTTGCCGCTGTTGTGGGCTTTCAGGCGCTTTTCCAGACAGTTTGTCCATCCGGTGTAAAGAGTACCGTCGGCACACTGGACGATGTAGGTGTAATTCATGGGGCTCCTTTTTGGGTTGTAAGGTGAAAGTTCTTAATGTTTTACTATGAAAGTCCCGGACGGCAGCCAAGAATGAGCCATGCTTACATGAGCGAATTATTGGATATCGGACGGGCTAGAGCGTATGAGTAAGTAGGGTGATAGCCCGGATTACGAATGCGGTCGGCAGCTGTGGGAGCGCTATAGGCGCGGAACAGCTGACTTTCATATATGGTGATGTCGCCGACAGGCGACATGTCCGTTTAGGAATTAAATAAATATTTATGTAAAGGAGTATCGTCATGCTGTTAACTGGCTGACAATGCTCCTTATTTTTATAAAAAGCAATCGGTAAGCTGGTATATTATTTGCAGTCCAAAAGAATACTATAGCGTGTCAGAATGGCTACCATGGCGGGTTCCGGGCTCTTAGCTGCCTGGAAGGACTGGAAAAAGCAGGTAGGATTTAGGTACCGACTGCGGATTTTCCCACCTGCTTTATTATACGTTGTTTTTTTACTTTTGTGAATGTTGATATTTCATGGACTGAATTTTTTTTACGGCAGATACGTGATCGGGTCGATTGGTTCTCCGTCTTTTTTCATGGCGAAGTACAGGTTACTGCCTTCTTCGCTGTAATAAATGGTAGGAGCTGCGACATAGCCTATGATGGAACCTTTGGTGACGGTATCGCCTTCAGCAACGTCCAGATCAGTAAGCTGACCATAGATTGCCTGGTAGCCGTTTCCAAGCTCCATGGTGACGGTAGTGCCAGTTTGGGCATTATTTTCAATCGAATATACGGTTCCGTTTACTGCGGAAACTACAGGGGCACCTTCCACTGCTTGTACGGAAATCGCAGGGCTCAGTTTATACTGATCCAGAGTTGGGAAGTAAACACTCTGATCCATGCTGTAATCAATGAGAACATGTCCGTTTACCGGCCACTCCATTAATGTATCTTCCGAGAAGTTGATTTCCGGTCCTTTGTGCAGGGAGATCTGGGCGTTTACGCTGGTACTTTCTCCAATGTCAGAGGAGCTGGAAATATCAGCGGTATCGTTAATGTCAGCAGAATTGGTTAAGTCCACGGTATTGTCAAGGCTTGCCATGTCTGTTGCGGATGAATTATCTGATTCGTTTATCAAAGACTCACTGTCTAGGATTCCGGTATCGGAAATTCCGTCCAGATCTGCTTCTACCATGTTAGTACCTGCTTCTGCAAGGGACGAATCATCAGTTGAGTTGGCTCCATCTGCTTTGGCAGTGTCATTTTCCTTGGTGCTTTCCAATGGAAGCACTTCCTGAATATGTTCTGGTTTGTTTGCAACCTGGTAAGCGGTCACTCCGAGAACTGCCATAACTGCAAGGAGAGCGCCGTTGAAAATAAATTTTGCTGTTCTGTTTTTCCTCATATTCTTTTCACCTCTACATACATTCTGTTCACAGCTGTTGTACCTGTCTGTATTTATAGGGTGTCCAGAAAATTGGAGGTTATTCATTAATTCATGAAAATGAGAAAATTTAAATTGGTGGCACTTATATAAGCGGCATGGTATAATAGGGGAAAACATGTGCGGTGCTGTGAAAAATAAATGATGTCGGCAGCTGTGGGAGCGCCATAGGCGCGGAACAGCTGACTTTCATATATGGTGATGTCGCCGACAGGCGACATGTCCGTTAAAAAATAATTTACAGGGGGTAACTTGTGGTGAAGATTACAGAGGAGCTTTTGCAGAAAGCTGATCAGATTCCGAATTTCTCAGATGGAGTCATTATGCCGGATGGGGATTACAGATTGATTGAGGAGAAGGGCCATCTTCAGACCATGATGGCGCTTTTGCCATATCCGGAGAAGGAGATTTGGAAGATGATCCCGGAGAATGATTCGGCACTGTTCTGGATGATCGAGAAGACAGGATGTGTGCTTACAGATTATAATTCAACTGTGGGTATGGTGATGACGCGGTCGCAGAAGGAGGTTTTTGATGCACTGGTTGCCCGTGGGATTATTTCGCCGGAGTATTTTGATATTACCAGGCAGAGGCAGAAGATGCGGGATCAGGGCAAGCAGGGTAGCACTGTATCTGAAGAGAAAACAGAACAGGATTGTTGAGGTATATAAATTCGAAAACTGCTGTACCATTTAATGGACTTTGAAGAGGGGCTAAATGGATACAGCAGTTTTTTAGTTTCTGTTCACTGGCAGATTGCGGGAATGATTTTTCAAACAGGCTCTATCGAGACGTTGACTGCAGCGATAACAAAATTATTGTTCCATCTGCCGTCCAAGAAACCCGGCAGCAGTCTGCGCCAGAAGCTTTTCGCTGGCACCGGGAATGTCTTTGTCGGTTTTTCCCATGAGGATGACACTGCCAATAGCATCTCCGGCGGCTATGATGGGCTGGATGACCTGGGATGTGGATGGAGCTGGCTGTTCATCCACCACAGGGACTTTGCCACGGTCTTTGGCACTAAGACATTTGGCTTCTCTGTCATTGATAACAGCTTCCAGCTGGCTGCTGATCAATTTTCCAATGAATTCCTTACTTCCCGGACCGGCAGCAGCTACTACCTGGTCGTGGTCGGTGATGCAGGAAAGCATGCCGGTGGAATGGGAGAGGGACTCGGCGTATTCTTTTGCAAAAAGGCTAAGCTCTCCGATTGGGGAGTATTTTTTCAGAATGATTTCACCTTCACGGTCGGTGAAAATTTCAAGTGGGGTACCTTCTTTGATTCGCAGGGTCCGACGGATTTCTTTTGGGATGACCACCCGGCCCAGATCATCTATTCTTCTTACGATTCCTGTGGCTTTCATTTATCTGTTCCTCCTGTACTTTATGATGCAATTGTGGGAAACAATTGACCTTCTTTTCAAACACACTATAGAGCTTGTTTGTTTTGTGGGTTTCCATATTTTGTAGTGTATGGATAGTATGTGAAAATATGGGGGAATTATGCGCACGAGATGAGGCAATTTTTTGATCGCGGCAATAAGAATTTATCATATTCAACCTTTTTGAAATGCAGTTAGGTGAAAAAGTTGGTTTACATAATAAGTACCATTTGTTATGTGTTGCCAGTGAGCAGTAACAACGGGTTACTTTGGGAGCAAATTCATGTAAATTAGTATGGTTTACATATGGAAATTATGATAAAATATATCCATGAAGAAAAAAAAGCTTGTTTTTTTAGCGTTTGCAACCATTGCGATTGCATTATTGCTTGAAGCCGGAATTTTAAAGTATGTCAATGACAGTAATACATACAGGATGTCAAAAGTACTGCTGGATCGTGTTATCACCGTGCTCAATAAAAATGATGATAGTGAAAATGGACTCATCGAATCGCTAAAGGACGATTATATAGTAAGAGCAAAGGCTGTATCCTATATTATAGATGCAAAACCACAGGTGGAATATGATGTAGAAGAATTGCAGAAAATAGCAGATTTGATATCAGTAGACGAAATTCATCTGTTTGATAAAAACGGATATATCTACAGTGGTACTTTGCCAAAATACTATGGCTTCAGTTTTGACTCCGGAGAGCAGATGGAATATTTTAAGCCCATGCTTAAAAATAAAAATCTTACCATGTGTCAGGATGTTACTCCGAATACCGCTGAAGGAAAGGAACTGATGTATGCCATTACATGGAACGAAGCCGGTACCAGAATGATCCAGATCGGCATCGAACCAAAGCGTCTGCTTAAAGAACTAAAGCAAAATGAAATCTCCGCTGTAGTAAGTGATATGCCTGTTTATAAGGGAATCGAAATTTTCGTGGCAGACTCCCAGACCAAAATTGTAAAAGGTGCTACGGATTCCAGACAGATAGGCGTGAAACTGGAAGGGCTTGTTGTATCATCTGATAAAAAAAGCGGCGAGACAGATGTCCGACTCATAAGGATAGGTGGAAAACGCTGCAAATGTTTACTCAGTCAGTATGATGACTATATTGTAGCTGTAACTATAGACAGTTCCTTTTATCGGCAAGGAAATATTTTTGCGGTTCTCATAGTTGGCGTGTATCTTGTATTGGCTTCCTGCTGTATGTTCTACCTGCTTTCAAGAGTTATGAAAGAAAAATATGAAAAAGAAAAACTGCTGTACATATCAAACACAGATGAACTTACAAGATGCTTTAACCGACATGCATACGAAGAAAGGATAAACAACCTTGATCTCCGCGAGGAATGGATATATATTTCCTTGGATCTTAATAACCTAAAACATACAAATGATTCTCTTGGACATGCTGCAGGCGATGAACTTATATGTGCAGCGGCCAATTGTATGAGGGAAAGTTTTGGAAAGTATGGAAATGTCTACAGAATCGGAGGAGATGAGTTTGTTGTGATCATCACCGGAAATACAAAGGAATTTCAAAGCATAATAGAAAGCTTTGACCGGCGTGTTGCACAATGGCATGGGAAACTGGTGGATTCTATGACAATCTCATGGGGATATGTTTTCAGTTCTGAGAAAGAATGGGATAACATCTATGACATTGCCAAAGAAGCAGATGAAAGAATGTATAAGAACAAGGAACGCTATTACCAGGAAAGCAAAATAGTCAGACGAAGGTAACAGATTGCGTTTTCCTTATATTTTCAAATATTCTAAATACAACAGAGTTGATTGAAATTCTTTTGGAATAACAAGAACCAGGATGAGACTTGTGCTCAGCCTGGTTCTTAGATTTTTTCGCTTTTTATTCCTGACCGCCCCAGAAATCCACGGGCTCGTAGTCCTGTAATTTCGCAAGGAACCCCTTCTGCTGAAGTTCTTCCTGAATGGCATCCAGAATTTCTTCGCTTTCGGCGTCGATGGTGTGATAGTGGTAGCCGGAGGTTACATTTTTCAGAAGGCTGGATTTGCCAGTGCTGATTTCCTCCATGTAGGCGCGGATGTCGCGGCGGGATTTGATTCCCATGTCAGCTTTCAGCACGCCGTAGACCTTGTGGTAGACGAATACGTCGCGGATCTGTCCGCCGGCGTCTACGATAGTGCTTAATTCCTCTTCGACCTGGTCATCAGTGTGATAAACCTTGAAAACTCTGGAATATTTCCTGTCCTCCTGGAGCAGATAGCCTTTGTTGGTGGAAAAAATGGTGGCTCCGTTGGCACGCAGGAGAGAAATATCCTGGACAATAATCTGGCGGCTTACATTTAATTCCTTAGATAAGGTACCGCCGGAAACGGGATTATTGCTGGAAGATAGGATATTCAGAAGTTGTTTTCGTCTTTTTTCACCTTTCATTTTTTATCTCCTGTCTGCTGGTTTGTGATGAAAGTTACCTGTTACCGTGTAGAGCCTTTGTCAAACACGTTTTGGGACGTGTTGATGGCGGGAAACAGATGACTTCCATTCTGATAATTGCTGTCGGTGGGGGAGTTCAGCCGAATAGGGCTTACTCCACCGGATGTAGATTTTTCATTGATAAATCCATAATAGGAGCGGAATGTGTAAGTGCTCCGCTTGATACATAATTTACACCCAAACCAGTGAGTCTGGCAATATTTTCTTTTGTTACATTTCCGGAAACTTCAATTTCGGCACGTCCGGCAATGTAGTCGATGGATTCTTTCAGCTGTTCAGTGGTCATATTATCCAGCATGATAATGTCCGCACCAGCTTCTACTGCCTCTTTTACCATATCCAGATTTTCTACCTCTATTTCAATTTTGCGGACAAAAGGAGCGTAGGCTTTTGCCATGGAGATGGCCTGTTTTACACCTCCTGCGGCACCGATGTGATTGTCCTTGAGAAGAACGCCGTCGGAAAGATTATAGCGGTGGTTATTGCCGCCGCCTACGCGAACGGAATATTTCTCGAAAATACGGTTGTTCGGGGTGGTTTTTCTGGTGTCCAGAAGCTTGATCCCGGTTCCCTCAAGAAGAGCTGCAACCTGGCTGGTGTAGGTGGCGATTCCGCTCATTCTCTGGAGATAGTTAAGGGCGGTTCTTTCCCCGCAAAGGAGCACACGGATATCTCCGTAAATTTTTCCCACAAGCTGTTTATTTTCTACATGGTCTCCGTCTTTTACATAGAATTCAGCTCTGGTGGATGAATCCAGAAGTGTGAAAACACGCTCAAAAACCTGGAGTCCGCAGATGATTCCATCTTCTTTGCAGATAAGATCTACAACGCCTGGAGTGGAATCTGGCATTACGCTGTTGGTGGATACGTCTTCGCTTGTGATATCTTCTTTTAATGCGCTTAAAATGAACGGATCAACATTTAATCCGAGAGTTACCTGATCATACATATAAAAATTCCTTTCTGCCTTCTGGATTTTGGCCAAGGGTGATGGCCTGTGTGGCAAGATGGTGATAAGTTTCGGCCAGGGTCTGAATGTCCTGGTATGGGGTGAAGTCTACGTGGGAAGCAAGGTAATCAGCAATTTCACTGGCATTCTGAGGTAAAGCTTTCTTAAGATCATGCTCTGCCATATCCTGCGCTGCCCGTCTTGCGAAAACAAGGCTTTCCAGCAGGGAGTTGCTTGCCAGGCGATTTTTGCCATGGACACCGTTGCAGGCAGCTTCTCCTACTACATAGAGATTTTCCATGGAAGAACGGCTCTGATAGTCCACTTTTACGCCGCCCATGAAATAATGCTGTGCCGGAACAACCGGGATACATTCCTTGAAAACATCATAGCCCATTTCCCTGCAGTGCTCAACAATGTTTGGAAAATGGTGGCGAAGAGTTTCTACCGGGATGGTGCGCAGGTCTTCCCAGACAAAGTCGGTGTCGTCTTTTGCCATCTGTTCGTGAATTTTCTGGGAAAGAAGATCACGAGGCAGCAGCTCGTTTACGAAACGGTTCATGTTTTTGTCGTAAAGTCTGGCACCTTCGCCACGGACAGATTCGGAAATCAGAAAGCTGCGGTCTTCCGGATGTTTGGTGTAGAAGGTGGTAGGGTGGATCTGCACGTAATCCGGGTTCTGCAGTTCAATATTATGCTTACCTGCAATAGCAAGTGCGTCGCCGGTAAGGTGGCGGAAGTTGGTGGAATGTCTGTAAAGTCCACCTACCCCTCCGCTGGCCAGAACGGTATAGGTTGCAGTAACGGTGTCAAGGGAACCATCTGGACGGCGGATCACAGCGCCGTAGCAGTGGTTGTCTTTTTCCAGAATATCAACCAGGGTGGTGTATTCCAGAAGTTCTACATTGGAAAGCTTCTGGACTTCGCGGAGCAGGGTGCTGGTGATCTCTTTTCCGGTTACATCCTCGTGGAAAATAATACGGTTGGTGGAATGGGCGCCTTCTTTGGTGTAGGCAAGGCTGCCGTCTTCGTTTCGCTCGAACTGGGCACCGTAAGAAACAAGATCCCTGACAACCTCCGGGGAGGTTTTGATCATGATCTCTACGGATTTTTTGTCATTTTCGTAGTGTCCGGCTTTCATGGTGTCTTCGAAAAAGCTGTCATAGTCGGACTGTTCTTTCAGCATGCACATGCCGCCCTGGGCGAGAAAGGAATCGTTACTGGTAAGGTCGGACTTGGTGATGACGGTGATTTTTTTGTCGCGGGGAAGCTGGAGGGCACAGTAAAGACCGGAGCAGCCGCTTCCTGCGATGAGGATATCTGTTTTCATAATTGATGGTCCTTTTTTCGTGGATAAATTTGGTGTACAGAGAAATTTTGCAAAAATAATCTGAAGCGCAGGCTTATAAAATTTCTCTGTGAATGATTGCAATTGTGCGCGCGGATTCAAATTTTCCGAACGACATGCCCTGTAGTATATCACTAAACTTTACAATTGACAAGATAGCTGTAAACTTTTTTATTGACAGTGAGGACGGCAGGTAATATAATCCTAAGAAAATGTCCGAAAAGAGTGGAGCTATTAGCAGCCAATGAGGGTAAGAAGATATTTAAGAACACATTCGGGTATACATGGAAAATTAAAGTTCCGGAATAAATGAAAACACAGGAGTGAAAAACGATTATGATGACAACAAGACAGCTGCAGGATGAAATTCTGCGTTTAAAGAAGGAAAAAGATATCTGCATTCTGGCGCATGCATACCAGAGCCATGAGATTCTGGAGGTAGCAGATTACACAGGTGATTCTTATGGACTGAGCCAGCAGGCGGCTAAGGCTCCGCAGAAGAACGTGCTGATGTGTGGTGTAAGATTTATGGCAGAAACAGTAAAAATTCTTTCTCCGGAGAAAAAGGTTTACCTTTCCAATAGCGGCGCAGGATGTCCAATGGCAGAGCAGCTGGATGTGGAGATGCTTTCCGCACTGAAAGAGTCCAATCCGGACTACACAGTTGTGGCTTATATTAATACCACTTCCGAACTGAAAACAATCTGTGATGTGTGCGTAACTTCTTCTTCTGCGTTGAAGATTGTGAACAATATCGACAATGACAAGATCCTGTTTATCCCGGACTGCAACCTTGGCGCATGGGTGGAGAAGCAGGTTCCGCAAAAAACGTTCAAGTTCGTTCACGGGGGATGTCCAACTCATCTTAGAATGTCTGTAAGAGATGTGAAAAAAGCCAGAGCCGCTCATCCGGAAGCGAAGTTACTGGTTCATCCAGAGTGTCTGCCAGAGGTTTCTGCAATGGCAGATTATATTGGAAGTACTACCGGAATTATGAAATATGCCGAGGAAAGCGATGCTAAAGAATTTATTATCGGCACCGAGAACAGCATTGTCCAGCATCTCCAGTACGAGTGCCCGGACAAGAAATTTTATCCGCTGTCAAAGGACTGCGTATGCCACAATATGAAACTGACTACATTGATGGATGTTTATAATTGCGTCTGCGGTCAGGGCGGAGAAGAGATCAAGCTGGATGAGAATGTGAGAGTGAAGGCGAAGGCTTGTATTGATACGATGTTGACGATGGGGGAATAGAAAATTTATCTTTTAAGATAAGCAGAAATTAGAGACAATTACTAATTGTAAAAAAAGAATACAACTGATATAATTATATTTGGGTGCTACCATAACGGTAGGCGGTTAGTCCTTCGGCAGAGGGACTGTGACCCTCTGATTACATAGAAACCCGGAAGGGAATCAAACGGAAAGGAGGGCTAAGCCAATGAGTATTTTGGACTTTATTGCAGTAATGAGTTTTGGCATTACTTGCTTTTGTGCCGGATACACATTCGGCAAAGATACTAATAAGCCACAAAAATAGCCGCCCCGGTCCGAGAAACTGAGCGACTACTTTGTGTATACATAAAATCGGACTAACCGTCTATCAGTAGCACCTTTTTTATACTAATTATATTATCATGCTTTAAATAGAATGTCAAAAAATTTTACAGGAAATATTTATGGCAAAAGCAAAAGAGTTACTGTTCACTCCGTTTACAGTAACATGCTTCGCGATGCACAGAAATCATGCTTTGCATGATTTCGCGCCGCAACTCTCGGGTTTTCTGTGAACTTTGTTCACAAAAAACACCTCGCGGAATGTTACCAGTGAACAGTAACGCAAAAGACTATAGTTACAGGAAACTTGTAAAAAAGAACTGTCAAAATGGAAAAATAACCTAAAAATGAAGGAAATAATTGGTAGTAATTACATATTGCAAATAGAGTATGGTGAGATATATTATAAGCACATCAGATGAATTTAATAATAAAAAAGAAATATCTGCTAAAAAATGGAGCTTATCTGTTGAAAACAAAAAAATGGTATGATGAATTCAATATATTTGCAAAACGCTCATGTCTATTGTTAGACAGGATTTTCGTAGTAAATTAAGTGGTGAAAAAGGAGAAAGTATGAACACAGTATTGGAAAAAATTAAAAAAATGGGAATTGTACCGGTTGTAGTAATTGAAAATGAGAAAGATGCAGTGTCGCTGGCAGATGCTCTTTGCAATGGCGGACTTGCCTGCGCAGAGGTAACTTTCAGAACTGCAGCAGCAGGAGAGGCTATCCGTCTTATGAAAGAGGCACACCCAGAGATGCTGGTTGGTGCAGGAACCGTACTCACTGTGGATCAGGTAGACCGTGCTGTTCAGGCAGGTGCTGAATTTATTGTAAGCCCTGGTTTTGACCCGGAAATTGTCGATTACTGTATTGAGAAAAAGATTCCGGTGCTTCCAGGCTGCATTACACCATCTGAAGCTGCACGGGCAGTACGCAGAGGTCTTTCTGTAATCAAATTTTTCCCGGCGGAGCAGGCTGGTGGACTGGCATTTATTAAGGCAATGGCAGCACCGTATACTTCCTTAAGTTTTATGCCAACAGGCGGAATCAATCCGGAGAATGTAAAGAAATATCTGGAATACGATCGTATTTTTGCCTGTGGAGGAAGCTGGATGGTAAAAGGCAAACTGATCGCAGAAGGCAGGTTTGACGAAATTGAGAAGCTGACCAGAGAAGCCGCAGAAATCGTAAAGAATATAAGAGGATAATAAAATGGGAAAAAAATTTGATATGCTGGCATTAGGCGAAGTGCTTCTTCGTTTATCACCAGAAGGAAACGAACGTTTAACCCAGGGTACCAGGTTTGAGAAACAGCTGGGTGGGGCAGAATTAAATGTAGCTGTTGGCGCAGCCAATCTGGGGCTTACTACAGGTGTTATTTCCAAGATTCCGTCTCACGCCATTGGAAATTATGCGAAAAGGGAGATCAGAAGAAACGGTGTTGACACGGATTACCTGGCTGGAGATGACAGTGCAGATTCCAGACTGGGAATTTACTATTATGAATATGGTGCAGATCCCCGTAAACCTCAGGTGGTTTACGACCGCAAGTATTCTTCTGTGAATAAATTATCTTTAGAAGATTTTCCAGAAGAAATGTATGAAAATACAAGGTGTTTCCATACCAGCGGAATCACCTTGGGACTTGGCGGTCCGGTAAGGGAAAATGCCATTGAAATGATGAAAAAATTCAAAGAAAAAGGTGCACGGATTTCATTTGATGTAAACTTCAGAGGAAATCTGTGGACTGGAGATGAGGCAAGAGATTGCATTACAAAGATTTTGCCTATCGTAGACATTTTTTTCTGTTCAGAATCCACAGCTAATCTTACATTTGGAAAAACAGGGGACATAAAAGAAATCCTGAAAAGTTTTTCTGATGAATACGATATCGCTGTGGTTGCAGCAACCCAGAGAATCGTGCACAGTCCCAAGTCTCATACTTTTGGTTCCGTAATTTATGAGAAAAAAACAGACAGCTATTATGAAGAAAAACCTTATGAGAAAATTGAGGTTGTAGATAGAATTGGAAGCGGAGATGCGTATATTTCCGGTTTCTTATACGGATTATTAAAAGAAAATGGAAACTGTCAGGATGCGTTGGAGTATGGAAATGCAGCCAGTGCTATGAAAAATACCGTCAGTGGGGATATGTTATGGACAGACCCTCAGGAAATTCAACAGACAATCGAGATGCATCATAGTATAGGACAGGATTTTGAAATGAAGCGTTAGATAGCCAGTAGAGCGTGTTTGAAAAATCATTCCCGCAATCTGCACGCCCCACTTTGCGGTATATCCAGAGCAGGAAAAGATTAATTACGCTTTAAAGCAGCCGGAACACCTGCTCGGCAGTGGCAGTCATATTGGCTTTTGCAGTGGCTGAATCCATAGCTTCCGCAAGTGTGCAGATATTTCGTAAAATTGGGAAAAAAGCATCAATTCCCTCTTTATTGCAGGCAGCTGCTTCCTTTGTGACACTTCCGGCAAATGCGATAACCTTTGCATGGTGCTTTTTTGCCAGCTTCGCTACGCCTACAGGGGCTTTTCCCATGGCTGTCTGAAAATCCAGGCGGCCTTCGCCGGTAACTACCACGTCTGCATCAGAAAGTTCCTGCTCCAGTCCCACAGCATTCAGAATCAGTTCGATACCAGGTGTCAGTGCCGCGCCCAGGTAGGAGAGAAAGGCGAAGCCAAGCCCTCCGGCAGCACCGGCACCAGGGGTATTGCAGTAATCTGTTCCCAGAGTTTTGGAAGTAATTTGGGCAAAATGTGCCATAGCTTCATCTAGCTGCTTTTTCTGATTTTCTGTCACACCCTTTTGCGGACCGTAAACGTATGTGGAACCATTTTCACCGCAAAGAGGGTTATTCACATCGCATGCGACCTGAATATGAGCTTCTCTCAAAAGAGGATTCAGGCCGGAAATGTCGATTCTGGAAACCTTTGCCAGTGCCTGTCCACCTTCGCCTGCATCCATACCGTTTTCATCGAAAAAACGTGCGCCAAGAGCTTTTAACATACCGATGCCGCCGTCGTTGGTGGCGCTTCCGCCGATTCCAATGATAAAATTGCGGCAACCCTTCTGGAGGGCATGGTTTATCATTTCGCCCACACCGTAGCTGGTAGCAAGAAGAGGATCCTTTGTATCATCTGGAACCAGTGTGATTCCGGCAGCGGAAGCCATTTCCATAACAGCGGTATTGCTGTCTTTCAAATATCCATAATAAGCATTGACTGGAGCATGCATAGGTCCGGTGACGGTCAGATCGATCCGCTCTCCGTTCATGCCTTCGATCAAGGCATCAGTAGTTCCCTCTCCGCCGTCTGCGAGAGGTTTTACCACGATCCTGGCATCCGGCTTTGCCCGAAGAACTCCTTCCTTGATAGCCATTCCGGCCTCTATTGAGCTTAAGCTTCCTTTTAAAGAATCAATTGCAATGACAACTTTCATATGAAAAAATCCCCCAAAAAAATAAATGGTAAAATATGTTGCGAAAAGATTTTCAATCTTATGTCTGTTTAAAGGATAGACCGCCTGGTTTGTGGAGTCAAGTAGAAAAAAGCAAGAATTTTTGCATGGAGTTTTTATCAGATAATGATAAAATAGTAATATCTGTATAGGTAATTGCGAACTTGTTTCGCAATTACCTATAGGAAAAATATACATGGGAGATTAAGACAATGAAGATAAAAACAGTTGCAGTTCTTGGCGCAGGTGCGGTTGGGTCTTATGTGATATGGGGGCTTTCCAGGCGGAAGGATATCCGGCTGGGAGTTCTTGCAGAAGGTAAGCGTGCGGAGAAATTGAAAAAAGGCTGCACGATCAATGGTGAGGTTTATCATCCGGAAGTATGGACACCCCAGGAAGCAAAAGGGGTAGACCTGCTGATCGTATCTTTGAAATATGGAGCGCTGCCAGGTGCAATGGACAGCATCCGCCAGGTTACAGGAGAGAATACCACGGTTATGAGTCTTATGAACGGCGTGGACAGTGAGAAATTGATTTCCGATGAAATTGGAGCTTCCCATGTGATCTATTCGGTAATAAAAGTTGCTTCCCATAAAGAGGAAAATGGATATTGTTTTAACCCGGAAACCACCATTGGTATTATTTTCGGAGAGCCTTGCGCACCCTATGACAGTGAACGTGTGCAGGCCATTGAGGCTCTTTTTGCAGATACCGGACTGCATTATCGCTCTACAGAATATATCAGGGAAGAAATATGGAGCAAATTTCGGCTGAATGTATGCAATAATCTGCCCCAGGCAATTCTAGGGGCAGGAGTTGGCTGTTACCAGGACAGCGTTCATATGAAAGCAATCAGCGACGGACTTAGAAGAGAACTGGAAGCCATTGCCGCTGCAAAAGGAATCGCTATAAGTAAGGCAGCAGCATCCTCCGGCCATGGAAGTGCCGTTCCTCCATCAGCCAGATATTCCACACTGCAGGATCTGGATGCGGGACGCCATACGGAGATTGATATGTTCTCAGGCGCGTTGGTCCGCATGGGGCGGGAACTTGGGATTCCTACGCCGTATAATGAATATACCTACCATATGATAAAAGCTTTGGAAGAGAAAAATGATGGGAAGTTTGACTATAGCAAAGAGGATGGAGAAGTAACCTGTTCCAGGTAAAGAATTACAGCTATTGAGAGGCGTAAAAATGAACGATAAATGGCTTGATTTTGCAATCCGTATTCAAAGCATCGGCTGCACTCTCTTGTACCCACACCAGTATATTTAATCCATAAAATAGATACAAAATCCCGGATGTGTAGGTGAACAGACATGAAAAATATCCATAGCATTGAATTTTATACTGGAAGCAAGGAAGAATTGCTTCCCGGTTTTGAAAAAGATTTTCCCTATATCGCTTCGAGGGCAGAACTCGACAAGTATATAGGGGGTTATGTACCGTGGCACTGGCACAGGACAGTGGAACTTTTTTATATGGAAAGTGGCAGCATTGAATATGATACGCCAAGAGGAAAAATATTGTTTCCGACTGGAAGCGGTGGCATGATAAATCCCAATGTACTCCATAGGACAAAAGCAATATCGCAGAGAGAAAAGAATATACAGCTACTTCATATTTTCGATGTTTCCCTACTTGCCGGAGAACAGGGAAGCAGGATTGAACAAAAATATATTGCACCTGTCATAACAGCCCCGCAGATCGAGGTAATCCCGCTTTTTCCGGGCAATGCAGAAGAAGAAGAAAGGATTTTGAAACTGCTTGCTGCCTCATTTCGTTTATCCAGTGATGAATTTGGATATGAAATAAAACTGCGGGAAGCCCTAACGGAAATATGGCTCATGCTTTTTGAACTTTCTCGTTCTATGCGTGAAAAGAAAGGGGAACGTAACAAAAGCAACGATAAAATAAAGCTGCTGATGATATACATTCATGAACATTACAGAGAAAAAATATCTATTCCGGAACTTGCTGCGGCAGCATATTTAAGCGAAAGGGAATGCTATAGAGTGTTCCATGACTGTCTGCACATGACACCCGTCGAGTATATAACAACTTACCGTTTACAAGTTGCCTGTCAGATGTTGGCAAAGGGGCAGGAAGCTGTTACTGTTATCAGTCATGAGTGTGGTTTAGGGAGCAGCAGTTATTTTGGAAAGATTTTTCGGGAATACGCACAATGTTCACCTATAGAATATAGAAAGAAATGGCAGAATAGTGATAGATAATGGCGGAAAAGAAATATTTTTCCTATGTCTTTTGCATTATAATGATACCTGTAAAGTAAATCAGCAATTTACAGGAGGTGAGCGCAAAGTGGTAAAACTAAATATTCAGACTGCAGAATTGGCATTAAAGGAAGCATCAGAATCCAATCCGGGAGCATGGGCAGATCATTCCCGGTTTGTAGCCGAAGCCTGTAAAAACATCGCATCACACTGTAAAGATTTATCTTCTGAACAGGCATATATTTTCGGGCTGTTGCATGATATTGGACGCTATGCCGGAGTGAGTTCGGAAAGGCATCTGATAGACGGCTATCGGTACTGTATGGAGCGCGGATGGGAAAAAGCTGCACAGATATGTATATCCCACGCATTTATGATACAGGATATTGCCACATCTATCGGTGAGTTTGATGTCAGTGATCAGGATTACCTGTTTATGAAAGAATTTGTTGCAAATGCGGTATATGATGATTATGACCGTCTTGTACAGTTATGTGACGCATTGGCTATGCCGACGGGGTTCTGTCTTTTGGAAAAGAGATTTGTAGACGTGACAATACGGTACGGTGTTCACACAGCGACAATAGACAGGTGGAAAAAGATTTTAGAGATTAAAGAACAGTTTGAAAATCAGATCGGCTGTTCTATCTATTCTCTGCTTCCGGGTATTGTGGAAAATAGTTTTCGCTAAGGAGGGATATTATGTATTACGAATCCAGTGATTTTTTGGAAACTGCGGACAGTGATACGTTAAAGCAGATTGCCCGCACAAGGGAATTAACACGGGAATATTATTTTTCTGATTATGGAGATATAGAAAAACGCACTTCCATTCTTCGGGAGCTGTTGGGTGGAATAGGAGAAAACGTGGTAATCGACACGCCTTTTCATTGTGACTATGGGAAAAATATATTTTTGGGAAATGATGTGATAATCAATATGAATTGTACCTTTGTGGATAACAAAACTATCCGGATTGGTGACAGGGTATTGATCGCGTCAAATGTGCAGATGTATACATCTTCGCACCCTGTATTGCCACAGGAAAGGCTTGTGCCGGATTGGAGGGAACGCAAGACAACATTTTTCAGAACCTATGCACGTCCGATAGAGATAGAAAACAATGTCTGGATTGGCGGTGGCTGTATTCTTCTTCCCGGAGTCACTATAGGAGAAAACAGCGTGATAGGGGCTGGAAGCGTAGTTACCCGCCCTATCCCTCCTAATTGTGTTGCAGTAGGGAATCCATGCAAGGTGATACGTTATTTTGATACGAACAGGGAAAGGTGGCAGCATGAAGTAATTGGGGAATTATAGAAGATTGATTAGAGCCTGGAAATACCGAAATATAACTGACCGAGCAATTTGATTGAGGAGTGATAGATTTATGAATGCAAATGTTGATTTAACAGGTGTTGTTCTTGAAACAGATAGACTAATCATTAGAGAATGGAATGAAATGGTGATGAGTATATTTCTTTGTACTATGTATTAGATAATCCTTTAAAAATGAATTAGTTCAATTTCAGAAAAAATTTTAAAAGTCCCAGAAAGCCAGTAACTACGCGGCTTCCGGGACTTTCATAATACGAAAAAAGCACCTCATCCGAGGTGCTCCACTTAGCAGGGCTACAAGGATTCGAACCTTGAAATGACGGAGTCAGAGTCCGCTATACTTTTAGGCTGGAATGCCCATAAAATAAGGGCTGGCGGAGGTGTCCAGATAAAATTGACCTATGGATTGACCTGTTTTTATCTGTTTCAGTGTAATTGCATTAAAAGCAAAATAAGTGGAAATATTATAGAAAAATATGCTATACTGAGAAAAAGAGAACACGGGAACCATTTATCAGTAAGGAAGTGATTGTATGCCAGAAAATGTAAGTAGTATTATATATAAATTTTCCCAGGAAGTGAAGCGTATGCTGGGTGAAAAGCTGACAAAAGTTATTGTATATGGTTCATATGCCAGGGGTGATTATCGAGATAATTCTGACGTAGATATTATGATACTGGTAAAATTGTCTGACGAGGAAATCAGAGCTATTAAAAATGATATTTACGATCTGGCTTTTGATGTGGAGATGAGCACAGGAATTGAAATATCTCCGGTTATCAAAAATGAAGAACAGTATGAATATTGGGTAGATACGTTACCTTTTTATCGAAATGTGAGAGATGAGGGGGTAGTAGTCAGTGAGTGAAAAGAAAGTTGATTTGTGTATATATCGCATGAGAAGCGCAATCGAGACGTTGGGGGTATCTGCGTTATGTCTGGAAAGTCAACATTATAAGGATTCAATAAACCGTAGCTATTATGCCGCTTTTTATGCGGTGAAGGCGGTTTTGGCTTTAGAAGAGGTAGATTTTAAGAGACATAAAGATGCTGTTGCATATTTTAATAAGACATATGTTGCAACAGATATTTTTCCAAGAGAAATCGGAAAAAAGCTGGGAAGATTGAAACAAGAGCGTGAAACTAGCGATTATGATGACTTTTATATTTCTCTACAACCGTTGGATATTTTTGTAATATATAACGACGTATGTTATCTCTTTCCTCATCATCCTTTCTTAATGACCCATTTTCTAATTCACAATATCTTTCCAGCATAATCTTCTTTGCTTTATTTATAAAATTATTTATATCATTATCGCTATATTGAATACCATCTGTTTCTTTACACTCTTCGCTTTCATCTTTTTTATCTTCACATTTTTCTTTTGCGCTCATCTAACACTTCATCCATGAAACATCTGCTCCTTTCTGGAATCTGCATTCCTCACTTTGCGGGACAAAGGTTCCACAAGCTGTGACGCACATCTTGCAGAAAGCATTTTCCAAACACACCCTAGTTTGTGGGAAATTATTGATTGAGAAACAGATATAAACTGGTTATAATAAAAATTAAGAAAAGCAGTACAGATCATGAAAATGGAGGAAATTATGACAAAAGTACAAAAATGGTTTGCAAAATTGAGAAACCGGATTTTTTTCTCTTTTGTTGGATGTTTTTTAGGAATTATGTTGCTCATTATGGGGGTGTTTCAGTTTTCTTCACAAAAATATTTTTCGCAGCTTGCAGTAAGCAGTACCAGGCGAGAGCTTGCTTCTATCACAGATAATCTGGAAAGTACACTACAGCACGTCATCAATTTCAGCATATCAGCATCGATCAATGATGGAATTATCCGTATCGCCCGAACGTATCCAACACTGCCGGGATCTGAAGCAGAACAATATGCTGTCCGCAAAAAAATCAATACCATTATTAATGCCATTATTGCCCTGAGCCCTAATATTGCAATGTGGGATATTATGGCGAAAGACGGAAGTTTTTTTCAGGCTGGCGGATATAATCTGTCGGAACTGGATTCGTTTGATAAAGAACAGATAATGAAACAGCATCAAAATGCAAGACAGGCGATGATAACAGGTCCTTATTTTTATTTGCCTGCAAGAGAAACATTAAAGGAAAACGGAAAATATGTTTTTTTGATATCAAAGCCGATTGTTGATTTAAATACAAGAGAAACTTATGGATACCTTATGTTTTTCATCGAAGCATCAACTATAGCCTCGCCATTTGTAAACTACAGGCCAAATAACAGCGAGGTTACGTTTTACATAACGGATCAGGAAAATACTATTTTACTTGCATCGGACCTGAATTACACAGGAAAAACCATACGGGAAGCCTTTCCCTTTTCCAAGAGGGATGTAGAGAATCTGGAAACACAGGACTATTTGACCAAGGAAAATGTTGTCTATTGCTCAACACAAATGTCACTGCCAGACTGGAAGCTCATTCATGTGATTCCAATGGATGAGCTGATGAAAGAACAGCATTTGTTTGCAAGGATCTTTTTTATCTGTAATTTACTGGTGATTCTGTTTTTTGCACTTTTATCCTGGTGGAATGCCAGAGCCATATCTGGGCCAATCCTGGATCTGAGTGAGGTCATGAAGAATGTAGTAAAAGAAGCCTATGCACCGGTAGAAGTGCCTGGAACTTCCGAAGAAATCCAGATTTTATACCGTGGGTATAATACATTTGCCGAACAGACACAACAGCTTTTACAAACCATTTATGAAGAAGAACGTGAAAAAAATGACTATCAGTTTCGGTTGATACAGGAGCAGATTAAACCTCATTTTCTGTACAATACGCTTGAAATGATCAAATCTATGATAGATCTTGGTATTTATGATGAGGCAGGCGAAGCAATTTCTACACTTGCCAGATTCTATCGCAATTCGTTAAGCAAGGGATCCAATATTATAACCATTGCTACAGAAATTGATATGGTAAAACAGTATTTATACATTGAAAAATTACGCCACATGGAGTATTTTGATTACGAAATCGTATGTGAAAAGGAAACGGAACAGTACGTAATTCCAAAATTGACTCTGCAACCGATTCTGGAGAATGCGATTGTTCACGGAACAGCATCAGATGGTCGTATGTGTTTCGTCTCACTGAGCATAAAAAATGCAGCGGATACTGTTGTAATTACCGTAAAGGATGATGGAAACGGAATTGAACCGGAAAAACTCTGTCAGCTGAATAAGAATCTTGACGAAGCCCGTGGAGAGGAAAAGGGTTCTTTCGGATTATTCAGCATCAACAGGCGTGTGCGACTTTTATATGGAACCGAATACGGCATCCGCTTGGAAAGTGAACCAGGGAAAGGGACAATCGTGATATTACGGATTCCGAAACTGGAACATTTAGACGAAACAGCATCGTCTATACTGGAAAGAGACCAAGAAACAGCGGGGAGAAAGCAATATGAAGAAAATCGTTATTATTGATGATGAGTATTTTTTCAGACAGGCGTTAATAAAATATGTCAGGAGCTTTAAGGATGAATTTACTGTGGTAGGTGACGCCGGAAACGGAAAGCTTGGTATCGAGCTGATTGAACAGTATCATCCGGAAATTATTTTGATCGACATCAGTATGCCACAGATGACAGGCTTTGATGTAATTTCATATATACAGAAACAAGCACTTCAGACCCGCTTTATTATCATTTCCGGTTATGACAAGTTTGAGTATGCGCAGAAAGCCATTCAGATGGGAGTACAGGATTTTCTGCTGAAGCCTGTGACAGTCGAGAGTCTGCATAAGAGTCTCAGGCAAACCAGTGAACGAATCGATCAGGAAGTGAAAAAGGATCAAAATCTGGAGGTGCTGGATAAAAAAAAGCGAAACTATCAAAATTATATGAGACATTTTGCAGCATCACAGTTTGTAAGAAAAGATAAGGATCAGGAGGGAATGCAGAAGCTTGCTTCTGAGGTGGGCTATCGACTGGATGCCAAGCGCCATGTCGCCATACTTTACCGGGTTAATCATTTACCGGGCAACTGGAAAAAAACAGATTATGAGCTTTACTACTTTACGGTAGAAAATGTGTTTTGTGAACTACTTGGAGAAAAAAACTGCTGCATCAGTTACATTAATTTCCAGAAATCGCTCTGCCTTCTTGTAGGAATATGTGAATCACCTTATGATGCAGAGTGGATTCGGTCGCTGCTGAAAAAAACGATTGAGGTATGTGACCCGGAGGGCGATCTTGGAACCACTGCTGTAATTGGAGGATTTTATACAGAAGCCAATCAGCTTTATGACTCCTATATTGAAGCGTTTGCGTTGGAACGAAAACGGTGTTTTTATGAATATTCCGGCGTTTTTTACGTAGAGGATGCCACTGAAGAGCAGCAGGAAAACGGCTATCTGCTGCAAAATGATGATTTTATCCAACGGCTGGTTGCTGCTATGCGACAAAATCAGAGGAGCCTAGTAAAAGAAATGCTGCGGACATTTGCAGACTCTCTTGCATTGCTCCAGCCATCTCGGGAACAGTTTTTGCTGCAGATCAACCAGGTGTCGTCTGCGTTGCTGGATTTCGCTATGGAATACGGAGTGACAGAAACGGTTGAAAAAAACAGCAAGCTTTTTTCCAGTGATTATATAGAAATCAGTTCTGTCTCAGAAATTCAGACGGAACTCATTCGCTATGGAGAACAGATTTTACAGCAGGTACATCTTTCAAAGAATAGCAGCAATTCTGCCATTGTGAGAAGAACAAAGGAATACATCAAGGCACATTATCAGGATGATGAATTGTGCCTTGAGCAGATTGCGGATGCACTGGATGTCAATCTTCAGTATATGTGCTTTCTTTTTAAGAAACAGACAGATACAACGATTGGAGCATATATTTTACAGACACGAATGGAAATGGCCGGCAGGCTTTTCCAAAGAACGAATTACAATGTGACAGAAGTAGCTCAAAGAGTCGGATTTTTCGATGTCAGTTACTTCAGTAAGTGCTTCAAAAAATATTTCGGTGTATCACCGAAACAGTATCAGAATGTGAGCAGCAACTATCTAAAGACAACTTAAGATTTTACCAATAATACGAATTTTCTCCATTCCGGAGAGATTCGTATTTTATTATAATTAAGACAACAAAGAGTTCCAGAAAAAAATTAAACCGGTTTGAAGTATATTCAGGAACAAAAAATTAAATTAAAAGGGAGAAATCGTAATGAAAAAAAGAATACTTATCGCAGCATTAACAGCTGCCATGGCATCTTCTATATTTGGAGTAACAGTAAATGCAGCAGAACGTGAACTGAATATTAACTGGCTGTCATCCAGAAGTGCATCTGAATCAGCAATTTTGGCAATACAGGATATTGCCAAGCAGTACCAGGAAGAGAATCCTGATCTGGACTTTAATTTTGAAATTGAGAATATTTCAGATCGTACTGCATATCTGCAGAAACTGAAAATTCTGGCAGCAAGCGATGAATTGCCTGAGTGGTTTGACTCCGATCCGGATACCTGGTTCGCAGATATTGTTGCAGACGGAAAAGCCTATTCCTTTGAAGATTTGTACAAAGAGCTTGGAATGTATGACCAGATTTTCCCAATCTCGAAGGAATACGCAAGACTTTCAGATGGCAGTCTGAATCTGATGACGCTGCAGTGCAACACCGAATATTTCTTCTACAACAAAGATCTGTTTGAGCAGGCTGGAATTACGGAAACTCCCAAAACATTTGATGAGTTACTTGCAGATTGCAAGCTGTTACAGGATCAGGAAATTATTCCGATTGCAATGGGTGGTGACTGGCCAATCCTCCGCTACTTTGCACAGGTTCCATTCCGACTGACAGGAAATGAATATATTGAAAATGCAGTATCCGGAGAAGGATCTTTTGGTGAAGAAGCAGGACTGAAAGGAGCACAGTTTATTCAGGATATTGCACAGTACTTCCAGGAAGGCTGGAGCAGTGCAGATTACGATACAATGATTGATCTCTTTGCTTCCGGACAGGCAGCAATTATGTATAATGGTACATGGGCACTTGATCAGGCAGATATGATTGGTGAGGACGAAAACATTAAAGATAATATTGGATACTTCACTATGCCAACATATTCAGATGCAGATGTGACAACAGCAACCGACTTCTTTGCAAACTCCGGTATTGGAACTGCGATTCGCACCGATGCTGTGGATGACGAGATGAAAGCGTGGATGAAATACCTTCTTGAACATTATGCAGATGCAAGTCTTTCTTACAATCAGCTTCCATCCGTAATGCCAGATGAAGAAACAATGCAGAGTCTTCCAAAGGTATATCAGCAGATCATTGAGGATGTGTCCAATGTGAAGGAGTATGCAAAATGCTGGGATGTAGTTATTGATTCTGCACTTGTAGAGCCGCTGGAAAAAGAGACCGTCATCCTTGCACTTGGTCAGGAAACTCCTGAAGAGTGGGCTGCAAATATGGATGAATATGTAAAAAATCAGAAATAAGACAGAGAAACAGCATTCGGGGCTTTTGAAAATCAAAAGCCCTGGATATCAGAAAGGAAGACAAATATGAAGCCAAAAAGAAAAATAGAACCATGGCTTTTTTTATTGCCCGCACTTGTGGTTTATGTGTCGATTGTTCTTTTCCCAATGCTTCAAACTATTGGCTACAGCTTTATGGACTGGAATGGAATCGGAGAAAAAACATTTGCAGGCTTGAAAAATTACAGCCGAATGCTGTCAGATAAAAATTTGCGAACTGCTTTTTTGAATAATATGTTTTTCCTGTTGCTCGGCACAGTCTTTCAGATGTTTATGGGACTTTTAATGGCTACCCTTCTTTCCGGAATTAAAAAGGGGTCCAATCTATTCCGGGTATTGTACTTCATTCCCTGTATTATTTCATCTATGGCGGTCTGCAAGATCTTTGAAAAACTGCTGTCAGTTCAGCCACTCGGTGTAATACCGGCACTGATGAAGCTGATGCATCTCAAACCAATAGCTTTTTTATCTGATTTTAAATATGCACTAACATGGGTGACTCTGATTGATGGATACAAATTCTGTGGATTATATATGGTTATTTTTTATGCCGCACTGATGAATGTTTCCAAAGACACCATAGAGGCTGCGTATATTGATGGATGCAACTGGATACAGGCATATTTCTTTGTCAAACTTCCGGCAATTAAAAATATGTTTTTTGTGGTTCTGGTCATTCTTGTAAACGGCTGTCTGAAGGGATTTGATGTATCTTACATCCTGACCGGAGGTGGTCCTGGTAATGCAACAGAACTTGTGGCAACCTATATGTATAAAACGGCATTCAGTATGTCAAACTTCGGCTATGGAAGTACGCTTGCGGTATTTATTTTGATTGAATCATTAATAGCCGTAGGAATCGTTAAACTGATTCAGAAAAAATTCAGTGATTGATGGGGGGGATTAGATGGAAACGTTACAGGCAGGTAAGAAAACAAAAATAATATTTCTAATCTTCATTATCTTTTTTGTAGTGCTGCAAAGTTACCCGGTATTTTGGGTTCTTATAGCGAGCTTAAAAACACCAGAGGAAATTGCCGGTTCTGCGCCATATGCGCTTCCTGGTAGCTTTTATCTTGGAAATTATATCAAAGCGTTTACGCAGTCCAGTCTCGTGCGCTATTTTCTTAACAGTGTGGTTGTAGCTATATGTACACTGTTTGGTATCGTAGTACTAAGTGCACCGGCGGCCTATGCGATCAGCAAAATTCGCTTCAAACAGAGCGAAAAGGTATTAACCTTTTTTTTACTTGGCATGATGATTCCCACATTTTCATGTCTGATCCCAATGTTCCAGACTTATAATACGTTGGGATTGCGTAATACCTATGCTGCCGTTATTCTGCCACAGATAGGCTTCAGTCTGCCAATGTGTATTTTCCTGTATGTTGGATTCATGAAATACATACCGAATGAACTGCTGGAGGCGGGAGCAATTGACGGAGCAGGTAATTTTAGGATTTTCAGGCAGATAGTATTTCCAATGGCAAAAAATTCCACTGTCACAGTGGTTATCTATAACTTTGTGTCAATCTGGAATGAGTTTACTTATGCAAATACGTTTATGACAAAAGACGAGATGAAAACTCTTCCAATCGGACTAAACGCTTTTGTTGGTGAAATGGGACGCAGAGACTGGGGTGCTACCTTTTCAGCAATCGTAATTGCAATTCTTCCGACAATTATAGTATATTTCTTTTTAAATAAACAGGTAATGGAGGGCATGGCAGCAGGTGCTGTCAAGAGCTGAATACAGGAGGATATATGAAACTGGATTTATCAAAGAACTGGAATATTTTACAGGATGTACATGATACGTGTGAGCAGCTTGGCCTGCCAGAACGTGAGGATTTTATGACACTGCAGGGGCCACAAATTTCAGAATGGGAGCCACTGCCAGAATTAAAGCACCTACAGCTCCTTTTTTCGGAGCATCCGTACTGGGGAAGAGAACTGCGATATTTTAATGATGCCCCATGGTGGTATAAAAAAGAGTTTGAACTGGCACTTGGAGCAGAAGAACATATAGAACTTTGTTTTACAAATGTGGATTATTACTGCAAAGTTTGGCTGAATGGTGTATACCTTGGTAGTCATGAAGGATATTCAGCTCCATTTTCTTTTTCACTAGACGAGGCAGTACAGAGAAACGGAAAGAACCGACTGATCGTAAAAGTCTGGTCACCATGGGATGACGAGGTTGCAGCAAACCGACAGGAACGGCGTACCTTTTTAATCTACCGAAATATGGTAAAAGGTACTTATGAGCATTCTGACACGTTCATTCAAAGAGATGTAAATCCGGTCGGCATTTATGGAAGCGTCAGCCTGAAAATACAAAAGGGAGCTGGCTTTGCAGAAAACCCGGAATTTTCTTATCAGCTGGATGATACGCTGGAGAATGCCAGTCTGCATTTGAAAGTTAAGATAAAGAATCTGGAAACTGCGTCTTTGAAGTGGAGTATTACAGACTGCTTTACCGGAGCAGTAGTCTTTTTAAAGAATGAGGATCTGGTCGGCACACAGTCATGCAATGACCCTGAACCGACCGTTGCCAGCCTGGATGGAATACTCTCTCATGTCCGTCTCTGGAATACATGGGATAAAGGAACGCCTTTTGTCTACCGGGTAAAAGTTGCTCTCTGTGCAAAAGATGGCTCAGTAATGGAATCTTACGAGGAGACAACTGGTTTCCGGAAAATTGAGATGCATCGCACACCGGAAATGACAAAATTTATTTTAAATGGAAAAGATTTCTACATGAGAGGAACAGCCTATTTTCCAGATGCATATGTTTCTGCAATGAACGAAGAACGTTATCGCAGAGACTTGCTGCAAATAAAAAACAGCGGCTTTAATATGCTTCGTGTACACGTACACGTAGACCTTCCAGTTTTCTATGAGCTATGTGATGAACTTGGCCTTGGAATTATGCATGATTCTGAATATAACTGGATGCATCCGGTGGACGAAGCATTTGCAGACCGTTTTATCCATATTTATCTGGAAACCGTCGATATGCTAAAAAAACATCCTTCTCTGTTTTGCTGGATCTGTATGAATGAGCCGGGTAATCTTACATTAAATCCTACTCCGGATATGGATCGGGCTGACTGTGATGCGATGAAGGTAAGCCCAGGTCCGAAGCTATTTGCAGCAGTATGCGAGCATGATCCAAGTCGTCCGGTCATTAAAGGTTCTTTCTGCGTAAATGATCCAGACAGCGGAGACAGCCATAACTATACCGGTTCATTGGATGGTGCAGATGGACATTACAGTGATATCTATGGAACGACAGAAAAAATGAATACAGAGTTTGGTTTTGATGCACCGCCATGTATCGATGACTTGAAAAAAATGCCACCTGTATACCGCCGTTTGCAGCCGATACTGGAAAATTTGGATTCAATCGGACAGTATCAATATTATTTACTGAAATATTTTATTGAACATTACCGTATGCAGAAGTATAAACCAAACGCAGGCTATGTACAGTTCTTATTTAATGATATGTGTCCGCAAACATTTTACGGAATTTATGATTACTGGGGGCTTCCGAAAAAGGGTCTGCAGGCTGTGCTGGAAAGCAATATGCCAATTGGAATATTTTTAAAATTTAAAGACAAGCTGGATGCAATTTATGCAGTAAACGATTACAGTTATCCGCTTGGAACCTGCCAGGTAGGCTACAGCATTACTGACGAAACAGGCAAAGTAGTAGCTGAGGATGTGAAAAGCATTGTCATAGCAGAGGATTCTCTCACAAAGCTCTGGGATTTTGACGGAACGATTCACAGTGGAAACGTCTATAATGTTGCACTGTGGATAGAGCAGGATGGAAAGCTTCTGGCCAGAAACGAATACCATGATGTATTTTATATGCCAGAGCATACACCTGGCCATCCGGTTCATATGAGCCATGAAACTGGATGCAGAATTTACTGGGCGTAATGATGGAACGTAACGTGGTATAGGGAAAAAGGGGATGTGAAAAAACTCGATTGAGTTTTTTCGCATCTCCCTTTTTGTACCTGTTGTGTATAAATGATTGAAATCATGCGCAAAGAAAGCGCACTTCCCCTACCCCATAGAAATTCTTTTTTTGAATCTATGCGGCAGTTCTGTTTCTCATCTTTTTTTTCTGATATTTATATAGATTGTGGCCTATCGCCACAAGTAAAACTTCCAGTTTGACTGAATGAATACCTCTTCGGACAATTCTCTTGTACCAACGGTCGTTTTTCATAATTCCGAAAGTGCCTTCTGCTTGTATCGAACGGTTCATTCGTAATAATGCACCGTGGATACTTTCTAGGTTTTCGATTACTTCCTGATGCATGGAAGTTAATTCCTGATTGATCCGAACGGTTCGATTCTTATCTGTCTTCTTACATTTCTCTGCATATGGACATCCACTACAGTCTTCGCATTCATACAATTCTTCCTTACGTCCGTATTGATTTCCCCTCACATTTTTTCTGTATAAAAAATGGAATGCTTTATCGTTAGGACATCTCATGACACCTTGCTCATCAATTCTGAAGTTAACTGCACGAAATGGATCTTCATGATATTTCTCATCTTTAGTTTCCTTTTTAAACATTGGAAATTTCATGTACTTTTCAATTCCGTTCTGTTCACAGAAAATATAATTATTGTATGAGCCATATCCAGCATCTGCCACAGGATATTTGGGATAGAATCCATAAGTTTGTTTGAAGTGCTCCATCAAAGGAACGAAACAATCCATTTGAAACAAGGGAAGCTGCGGAATGGTACAAAGATAATAAAGAGACTGCGGATTTGCAAAGAGATTTGGATGAACAAGGAATAGGTGATCTAATAGAAGATGACACAGAAGAGGCAAATTTTCAGGCTGTGTATAATGGGGAGTATTACGAAATAGAATGTATTGATATTTCTGGATTGGAAGAAGATGCAGAAGTGCATCTTAAAAATGGAGATGAAATTGAAGTTAAAGAGATAATAGATATATTGGAAAAGAGGAAAAATAGTAAGGCAGACAAAGAGTTCGAGGAGGAACTAGACAATTGCTTGTTAAGGAATGTGAAAGGCTATACGATTAGTTAAGTTAATTACAGATCAAGAGAAGTTATGTTCAATTACTACTGGGGATGTCGAAATGAGGTATTAATCGACATCCCCTTTTGGGGTGCTAGAACAAATGAAGAATTCTAAAATTTATGAATGGAATTGACTAAGAAGTTGAAAGTATAGACATTAAATGATATAATTTTCATATATAACAACAGGAGGTGCGTATTATGTTTGCTATGCAGGAAACTATCAGACCATCGGCGGATTTAAGAAATCATTATAATGAAATCTCAAAGCAGTGCCGTGAGGGAAAAGAAGCTGTTATCATAACTGTAAATGGAAGAGGTGATACGGTGTCTTTGTCCTATGAAGAGTATAAGAATATGAAATCAAGAATCGAATTGCTTGAAGTCCTTGCTGAAGCTGAAGACGATGTAAAGAATGGTCGTGTTGCGCCGATCAGTGAAACCTTTGATGATTTACGTGCTATGCTGCAGGAGGGCTGAGTTTGAAATACAATGTTGTTCGTACTGATACCGCAGATGCTGGTCTGCGAAAGATTGTATTATATATTGCACAAAATTTCGGCAATGATGTGGCATTGAAAAAGTTAGACGAAATAGAAGATCGTATACGACAGCTGGGAGAAAATCCAGATCTTGGAATTGATCCAAGATACCTGGTATTAAAGCGTCAGGGCTATAAGGTATTGATTCTTGAAAAAGACCTTGTATTTTATAAAGTTAATGAAGCCCGAAAGGAAGTTATTATATATGCTGTCGTAGACCAGAGACAGGATTATTTGAACATTATCCGAGGGCTGTGAGGCAAACGCCGAAATATAACTGACCAAGTAAGTCAATTAAGGTTCGCCTTCGGACAGAAGAATAAGCGGTGGGAGTACTAAAATGGATTTGTGCACTTGAAGCGTGGAAACTGTCTTGATTATGAGGCGAAAATATCACAAAAGTAAACATAATTTTTTGTGCAAAAGGTAGAAAAAGTAGAATTTTGTCGATTTTTAGCCGATTTTCTTCATTTTTCCTGTTTTCAGCACCTTTTGGCAGCAACGTCATTTTAAATTGACCTATAATCGATCCCAAATTGACCTATCACATCTGAAAACCACCGAAAATGTAGTAAAAATCAGTAAGCCAAATAAGGAAAAAATCGCCTTTCAGAGCCACGAAAAAGCGTTTCAGAAAAAATTTTAAAAGTCCCGCAAAGCCAGTAAATACGCGGCTTCCGGAAATTTCATAATACGAAAAAAGCACCTCATCCGAGGTGCTCCACTTAGCAGGGCTACAAGGATTCGAACCTTGAAATGACGGAGTCAGAGTCCGTTGCCTTACCATTTGGCGATAGCCCTATGCGCTTTAGCAAGTTGTTTTCTCGCTTGCGACATGTTGTATTATATATCAACACCCATATAAAAGTCAACCCCCTTTTTTCAAATTTTTTAAAAAAATTTATTCAATTCGTGCAAAGCCTTGATTTTACTGGAAAAAATTAAGATTTCAAGTGCCTTTTCCCTGTGCATTTCGGGATGAATGTGTTATAATCAAGCAAAATATACGGAATCGCATAGGTGGCTGCCGTATAAAATTTTTATAATTAAACAGCCTGTCTGGAGCCTGTTTAAAATTATTCAGGTAATTGAGTCTCAGACTGGCCTCATTAATAAGGAGAATAAACATGAGAGCAAATAACCTGACTCTGCTCACGGATCTCTATGAACTTACCATGATGCAGGGGTATTTTAAGAACCCAACTGACCAGACTGTCGTATTCGACATGTTTTACCGTGATAACCCATGCGGAGGCGGTTTTGCTATCTGTGCAGGACTGGAGCAGGTAATTGAATATATTGAGAATCTGAGATTTACAGACGCAGACATTGAATATCTTCGCGGTCTTTCTATTTTTGAGGAAGATTTTCTGGAATATCTTCGCTCTTTCCATTTTACCGGAGACATTTATGCCATCCCGGAAGGCACTGTTATTTTCCCAAGAGAGCCAATGGTGAAAGTGGTAGCACCGATTATGGAAGCTCAGCTTGTGGAAACTGCGATTTTGAACATTATGAACCATCAGAGCCTGATCGCTACTAAGGCAGCACGTGTCTGCTATGCGGCGAAAGGTGACGGAATCATGGAGTTCGGTCTTCGCCGTGCCCAGGGACCGGATGCTGGTATTTTTGGAGCCCGTGCGGCTGTGATCGGTGGTTGTGTCGGAACATCCTGTGTGCTTACTGGTCAGATGTTTGACGTGCCAGTGCTTGGAACCCATGCACATTCCTGGATCATGAGCTTCCCGGATGAATACACTGCATTCAAGACATACGCAAGAATGTACCCAGATGCATGTATCCTTCTGGTAGACACTTACGACGTGCTGAAATCTGGTGTTCCCAATGCAATCCGTGTATTTGAGGAAATGCGGGAGGAAGGCATTGAGCTGAAAAAATATGGTATCCGTATCGATAGCGGTGACCTTGCTTATCTTTCCAAGGAAGCATATAAGATGCTGGCTGCAGCCGGATTTGATGACGCTACCATTTCCGCTTCCAGTGACCTTGATGAGTATCTCATCGAGAGCCTGAAAGCACAGGATGCCAAGATTAATTCCTGGGGCGTTGGAACAAGACTTATTACAGCCAATGATAACCCGGCCTTTGGCGGTGTATACAAGCTGGCAGCAGTGAAAAATCCTGAGACAGGTGAATTTGTTCCGAAGATCAAGCTTTCGGAGAATACAGCTAAGGTAACAAACCCTGGAAATAAGACAGTATATCGTATTTACAGCAAGTCCACAGGCAAGATTAAAGCTGATTTGATCTGTCTTGCTGACGAGAAACTGAACCCAGATGAAACTATGGTAGTATTTGACCCGGTTGACACCTGGAAAAAAACTAAGATTCTGGGCGGCACTTACGAGGTGCGTGAGCTTCTGGTTCCGGTTATTAAGGAGGGAAAACGCGTTTATACGTCTCCGTCAGTAATGGAACTTCGCGCAATCTGCCAGAAGGAACAGAGCACTCTCTGGGACGAGTCCAGACGATTCTCCAACCCACAGAAGGTTTATGTGGATCTTTCTCCGAAGCTTTTTGAGGTGAAGAGAGAGCTGATCGAGGAGATGAGCCGTAAGGATCTGGAGTTTGAGGAAGAGTAATTTAATAAGAAAATAAAGTAAGTCTAAATGGGGCAATGTATCAGCGGAAACGATACATTCGCCTCATTTTTTGTTGAAATTAATCAGAAAAGTGCAGAAAAAAACATAGTGTACAAACTGTAAAAATGGTAAACTGTAGGAAAGGAAATTTTTTACAGGAGGAGTGTATGAAAAAAAGAAAATCCATTGGTCTGTGTGTGGGAATCTGTCTTCTGCTTCTGGGAATACTGGACGTTGTAAATGTTTTTGCTGCAGTGACAGAGGGAAAGGCCGGGGAAACACTTACTGGGGAGTATGCAGTGATTATTAATACGGATACATCTGATTCGAGGAGTACAGGCACACTGATCTTTGATGACAGTGGAAGTACTGCGTCAGTTTCAAGTGGAAGTGAGCTTCCCGCAGCTCAAAGCATGGCCGGGCTGAATGCAGGGAGCACCCGCTCAGTCACTGCGCTGAATGAAAAAAGCGCTATTTCGTCCATTACATCAGCAGATGAGACTGACGATGGTATATCCGTCCAGGCAGCGACTACCACTTATGCAATAGGAGAAGAAAAATATATTTACAGAAGCAATGGCAGCGGCAAGACCTATATATGCATTGGGATTGGTGAACATTGTTATATCTGGATGGACAAAAATATGAAAGCGGATTATGATGCCGCTGGAAAAACATCTCTCATAGCATCAGACATGGCGAGTATTTATGACAGACAGCCCTATCAAATCCTGAAAACACTGGCAGGAGGCGATCTTCCCTGGGAAGATGGATCCGGCAAGCTCTCTATTGTGCTGGAAACCTTAAGCGGCGCAAGTGGTCAGTTTCAGTATGATGAGGGAATTACAGCAATCCATATCAACACTCCGGTGGCAGCATCCTATGTCTCCGGTGAAATGACCAGAAGAAACGGTCTGCTGGTTCACGAGGGACAGCACGCAGTATTCTGGTTGAAAACAAAATTCAATGCCTCCGAGAAATATATGTGGATAAACGAAGGTCTTGCAGTAACGGTCATGGATTATCTGTGGGGCGGTACGGACACAAATGGCTGGATGAACGGAATTGCAGGAAGTACCGCTATTCGTAACGGCTCTTCCTTGATGTATAAGAGTTATCGCGATGATATTGCCCAGGACTATGGAATGCCATACCTGTTTGTCAGATACGTAATTGACCGTATGGCAGGAAGCTATGAGCCTATGGCTGTATTGCCGAGATTTTATACAGTAGATGCTTCCTCCCTTACCTGTGAAGCTTATCTGGAGAAGGTAACAGGAATTCCGTTTAAAACACTTCTTTCAGATTTTTATACAGCTGTGGCAGCAGGAGAAGCTTCTGGTATATACAGTTTTCCAGGCGATCGGATAGCGGCAAAAAAGGCATCTGCATTTCCGGTATTTTCCGGAGACAGTGGCTCAAAATATTCCATTCCGGCAGCTTCCGCGATCCTTGTGAAACTGAAGGATGGAAAATTTACAGTCCCATCTGATGGGGAAAGCGGAATTGTTTATCGTGTAATAGGAAGCCGGACTTCATTTGTGAAACCAGCTGGCGGAAATGGTACAAGCAGCAGTCCTTATCAGATTGATTCTCTGGATGATCTGAATTTGATCGAGGAAAATCAGGGCGCATATTATCAGCTGACCTCAGATATCCAGACACAGGGAAGAATTAATTTTACCATCTCTTATTTTGGTGGAACGCTGGACGGAAACGGACATACGATCTATGGATTGAAGAAGCCTCTGATAGCCATGAATCAGGGAAAAATTAGAAATCTGCGTGTAGTTGCAGATTTTAATGATGATATGCAGAACGTGCAGGGCGTCATCACACAGTACAATGAAGGAAATATTGAAGACTGTATGGTGACAGGAATGATTAGCGGATATATGGGCGGAAACGGAGCTGTTGTATATCCGGAATTTGGCGGAATTGCAGGTGAAAATGCACTTGCCGGAAGTATTTTTGGCTGCACATCAAAGCTGAATGTTAATTTGACAATGGCTCCTATGAAAAGCTGGGTAGGTGGAATTGCAGGTCTGAACATTGGTACTATAAGCAAGTGTGTCAGCACCGGTACGATTCGTGTTACCCAGACAAACGGAAACGAATATCCGGTCTATGTGGGCGGAATTGCGGGAGAAATCCAGAAGTTTGGGGGCATGGGCGGTGTGCTCAAAGAATGCCTCCATGCAGGAAAAATCACAGTAACTGCAGCAAACAACCGTGTAGGACAGATGTGTGGAACTGCTGCTGATAATGTACTCAGCTCTTCTTACGGTTTAAGCGGACATGTGCTGAACTGTTATGGAAAGAGTGGAGAGGGGAATCTTGTCGGCGGAACTGATGCTTCCATTGGAACAGGTGGACTTCTCACAGAGGCACAGATGAAAGATTCCAAATCTTACGTGGGCTGGGAGTTTGGAACTGACTGGAAGATTTCAGAGGATGGTTTGCCAGAGCGGGTGAAGAATCCGGAGATTACTTCATTGGAGGTAAAAAACAACTGGACTTCCTGTTACGTGGGAGAAAAACCGTGGTATTGGGGCAGGCTTTTGATAAATGGTACAACTTATTCTGAGATTACAGCCGATATGATAAGCGGCTTTGACAGTTCTGCTGAAGGAACTACTCATGTTTATGTAGAATATAAGGGCAAACAGGTTGCTTATTCAATGGAAGTTGTTGCGCCAAAAACCAGTGATATCAGCAGCATTGTAATATCAGGACAGCCGAAGAAATCTTATGTGGAAGGAGATGTATTCAATCCATCCAGAGCCAGTATGTATGCGACGATTGGTGGTCGTGCAGCTTATATTTACAGTGGATTTACCTATGACAAAACAGGTGCACTGAAAACCTCGGATACTCAGGTTACTTTTGATTACTTTGGAGCAAAAATACCGTGGGCGATTACGGTTGCAGCGAATGCACCAGCGGCTTTGACTATGCTTGCAGCTCCTGAGAAACTGAATTATGTAGCTGGAGATAAACTCGATCTGACCGGAGTGAAGCTTCAGATTACATATAGCAATGGAAAAGTATCGCCGGTTATTACAAGGGCTGATCTGAATACTTATGGAATACATTTGGCGCTTGGAAGTGGAAGCGGTTCATCGGCAGTGATTGATAATGGCAGAATAACAGAGTCATCAGATAATGGAAAAGATCTTATTGCTTATGCGACTGATAAGCTGCCAGGAGAATATGGTGCCGTGATCGCTGTGCTTGGAACAATGAGCGTAACAGAACCATTGGCGATTACAGATACTGAGCTGTACGCGGTTACAGGAACTGGAAAAGAGCAGTGGATATATTCAGGCTTTGTTACAGGTGGAAGTGGTAAGTATGAAACTCAGGTTGTTTCTGAGAATTTACCAGCTGGTTTAACTGTTTTTGCGGTTCCTGGCGGAGGCTCTTATGGAAGCAAATACTTTACTTTTTCCGGAACTGTCACTGCACCAGTGGGAATTTATGAGTCACAGTATAAAATTGTGGATACAGGAACAAAGGCAGTTTTGCCAGTCACAATAAAAATTATAGTGACGGCTTCTAATGAGGCAAGATTTTATAGTTTTGTACTTAACAAGGCGTTTAATTCCCAATTAAAAGAGGATGTTGTTGGGGAAATTGATAATGAGAACCGTAAGATTACGCTGCGGTTGCCAAAAGGAACTGATGTTACCAGGCTGGCACCGAATATTGATTATGGTTCTGGTACAGGAACAGCGGTGGCAGATGAGTTTACCAGTGGAAGATCTCATGATTTTACAAATCCGGTACAGTATGTTCTGACAGCGCCAGATGGCGTAACGAAGATAACCTATACGGTTACAGTCGTTTTTTATGATGAAACGCAGGGTGGTTCCGGGGAAACTGAGCATACGCATACCTGGGATGCCGGAGTTATAACGAAAGAGGCTACCACTTCGAGTACAGGAATTAAGACATATACTTGTACTGTGTGCCAGAGCAAACGCGAAGAGGAAATTCCGAAGTTGGTTGTTTTACCGACGAATACGCCAGTACCGACAAATACGCCAGTACCGACAAGCACGCCAGTACCAACGGCAACGCCGACGAATACGCCAGTACCGACAAACACGCCGGTGCCAACGGCAACGCCGACGAATACGCCAGTACCGACGAACACGCCGGTACCAACGGCAACGCCGACGAACACACCGGTACCGACGAACACGCCGGTACCAACGGCAACGCCGACGAACACGCCAGTACCAACGGTAACGCCGACAAATACGCCAGTGCCAACGGCAACGCCGACAAACACACCGGTGCCAACGGCAACGCCGACGAATACGCCAGTACCGACAAGCACGCCAGTACCAACGGCAACGCCGACGAATACGCCAGTACCGACAAACACGCCGGTACCAACGGCAACGCCGACAAATACGCCAGTGCCAACGGCAACGCCGACGAACACGCCAGTACCGACAAACATGCCGGTGCCAACGGCAACGCCGACGAACACGCCAGTACCAACGGCAACGCCGATGAACACGCCAGTACCGACAAACACACCGGTACCAACGGCAACGCCGACGAATACGCCAATACCAACGGCAACGCCGACAAACACGCCGGTACCAACGGCAACGCCGACGAACACGCCAGTACCAACGGCAACGCCGACGAATACGCCGGTGCCAACAGCAACGCCGACAAACACACCTGCGCCGACTGGATATAAAGTGGGCACAACAGTGAAACATCCAGCGACAAACGGATATTATAAAGTTACCGCCACAGACACGGTAGAATATATAAAACCGATAAAGAAAAAAGTAAGCACTGTCACAATTCCAGACAGCGTAAATCTAAAGGGCGCGAATTACAAAGTAACCTCAATAGCCTCCAAAGCATTCAAGAGCAATAAATACCTGAAAAAGGCTATTATAGGAAACAATGTAATCCAGATTAAGAGCTATGCCTTTTATAAGTGCACGAAACTCTCTTACGTACAAATCGGCGGCTCAGTAAAAGCTATCGGAAAACAAAGCTTTTATGGTTGCAAGAAGTTAAACGAAATGAGAATCTACACCTCCCGCCTGAAAGCCAAATACGTAGGCTCCAATGCCTTCAAAGGCACTCCATCCAGGATGAAAATCTACGTCCCCAGGAAAAAGGCAAAGAGCTACAAAACGGTTTTTGTAAAACGAGGCATAAGCAAAAAGATTGTAATAAAGAAGATGTAATATTTGTTTGCGTTATGGGGAGGTCTTGTATGAAATACCGAAGCAAAAACGGTTTTACACTAGCGGAACTATTGATTGTAGTTGCAATTATTGCGGTATTGGTTGCTGTTTCAATCCCGATTTTTAATGGACAGCTGGAAAAAGCACGCAGGGCAGTGGATATGCAAAATGCGCGAATTATTAAGTCGGCATTGACGAATGCATATAATGAAGGACGAATGGATATTCCAAAGAAAGCTGTAGGACAAGAAAATTCAGGCTGTGGTGTCTGGGTTGTGATATGTCGTAGCACAAGTGAACTGCCAGACGCATATACTTCAGATATGTTAAATGGAAAAAGTATCTATTGTGGAGCAAATTCCGGAGTTACAGTAAACGGTGTAAAAAGCAATAATTGGAAGTCGTATAATACTGGTGTTGAAGCCGTATTAAAGGAGGCCGGTTTAAATTGTGATACTCTGAAAATTAAAAGCAGAAACGATAAGGAGAAAGGCTGGGATTGGATTGTTATAGAAGTCGGGTTTGCAAAGGAGCAGTTTTACTCACGTATTTATAGTGGCTTTAAAGGGGATAAATCGGGTATGGAAGTTGTAGAAGCTGGATCTTCAAACATCGAAAAAGCAATAGGCGGATCAAATTAATGTAACAAGAGAATATATAAGGGACTGTAATAGATGCGTGCTGCGTATGAAGTGACATTCATCTGTTATAGTCCCTTTTCTCTTGACATTTTTCCACGTAATGTGCAAAATAAACCTATAAAGTTCAAACAATTTCAGGAGAAATTATATCATGAGACAGGAGTTTTTACACTTAAAGGCACCGGAAAACTGGAGTTAGAAGACACTTTCCGGCCAGGATGCCCTACGCAGCAGTAACCCATTCTGCATAAAAACAACCTTCCAAAATGGGGACTGTCTGGATGTCGGAGATTACCAGATTTCCATAAGAAATGGAACGATTTGTACTGACAGAACAAGAGTATTATAAAAATATGAATTAAAAAGAAAGCTGTGAAACAAAATGAAACGAATTGATTTTGAAAATGGTACGGTAACCAGAAACATTTTCAGCGCTGCAATCCCCATGCTGGTGGCACAGATACTCAGTCTTTTATATAATATTGTAGACAGAATCTATATCGCCAGAATCCCTGAAGTGGGAACTACAGCGCTTGGCGCAGTCGGTTTATGTTTCCCGTTAATCGTGATTATCACTGCCTTTGCAAATCTGTTTGGCAGTGGCGGCGCTCCTGTTTTTTCTATAAACAGAGGTATGAAAGACAACCAGAAAGCGCAGGAAGTGATGAACACTTCCTTTACTATGGTGTGCGGAAGCGGGATCATTCTGATGATAGCTGGTATGCTTTTTGCAAGACCTCTGCTGGTACTTTTTGGAGCATCTGAGGATGCTTTGGTTTATGCATATCCCTACATGATGATCTACCTGATCGGAACGATTCCATCCATGATCGCCACAGGAATGAACCCGTTTATCAATGCACAGGGATACGCGACAACTGGCATGCTTTCTGTAGCAATTGGTGCAGTCGCCAATCTGATCCTGGATCCATTATTCATTTTTGTGCTTGGTTTCGGAATCAAAGGAGCTGCCATTGCGACTGTTCTTTCCCAGTTCCTATCAGCTGCTTATGTACTACTTTTTCTTGAAAAAAGAGCGGAAATGAAAGCTCGGCTTTTGAAAAAAACAGAGCTGAAAAGCTGCAAAGAGAATGCAAAAAACATTGTCAGTCTTGGTACTGCAGGCTTCATTATGCAGCTGACAAACAGCCTGGTAACCATCTGCTGCAACAATGTTCTGGGGGTCACCGGAGGGGATGTTTACATATCCGTTATGACTATCGTATCCAGTGTCCGTCAGATGGTAGAGACGCCGATTTATGCTATAAATGAAGGAACATCACCTATTCTGAGCTATAATTATGGGGCAAAAAGACCGAAGCTTGTCCGCAAGGCAATGGTCACTCTGGCAGTAATGGTTCTGGTTTATACAGCAGTAATGTGGAGCGTGATTATCTTTGTCCCGGATTATCTGATTGCCATTTTCAGCTCCGATAAGCTCTTGATAAAGGATGCAGTTCCGGCATTGAAAACCTACTTTGCAGCCTTTATTTTTATGGATCTGCAATACATTGGACAGACTGTTTTCAAGTCTTTAAATAAGAAAAAACAGGCCATTTTCTTCTCGCTTTTGAGAAAAGTTTTTATTGTAGTTCCGTTGACATACCTGCTTCCCTACGTGTTTAAAATGGGAACTCACGGAGTATTCCTGGCAGAGCCGGTATCTAATGTAATTGGCGGAAGCCTTTGTTTTGTTACAATGCTGCTGACTATATTGCCGGAGTTAAAGAGGATGGAGAAGAAAAACGGAGAGGCGGACCGTCCCATGGAGTACTTTAAAACGAGGTAAAAATATATGGAAAATACAATTATAATCGCGATTGTAAGTCTTCTCTGTATCCTGGCTCATGTCCCCACTCTGATCCTGCGAATTGTTCCGTTTCACGAAAAAATCTCAGATAAAGACAGGATCAGACTGACTGTAATCTATGCAATTGGTCTGGCTGTGGACTTCGGAATCTGCATGTGGGTGGGAAATTACCGGAAAATTGACGTGCCGTTTTATAAGATAAATCTTATTGCTTTCTGTATTGTAATGGCTGCTGTAAATATCTGGCTTGTCCCTGGATACACCAAGGTGCATTTGTTTGTATTTGGAATTGTGGCAGATATTGTCATGATTGCACTGTCAATCGGAGCTTATGTCAGTTCACTTTTGGGAATGCAGGGAAATGCGATTGGAATTGCAGAAACCAGCGCAATTGCAATTGTAGTGTATGCGCTTCTATATCCGCTGCTTAGCAGCCTGCTCCGTTATACCGTAACACCATTCCTTGAAATTGAATGCCAAAATTATTGGGAGACCTTATGGTTCATTCCTATTGCCATGTTTTTTTCCAGTATTTTTTCAGAAGGAGTGGATGTCTACACTACCACTTTTCCACAAATGTTGAGTAAATGTCTGATCGGCGTCGCCACATTGCTGATTTGCTTTGCGGTGTCTTATGATCAGCAGCATTTTCTAAATGAAAAAGAACTGAACCGGCAGATCGATCAGCAGAAAGGTTACTATCATGCGCTCACGGAGCAGGTTCTGGCAGAACGTGAAGCACGCCATAATTTCCGTCATCAGGTAGCTGCTATTAAAGGTTTTCTTGATAAAAATGATATGGAGGGCTTGCGGGGATATTGTGATGATCTGGAACTGGAAGAGATGGGAAAAGTAACAATTCCATATACAGGAAACGCCGCGGCAGACGGCGTCCTTTATCATTACGGCTGTATTGCCAGGGCGAAAAATATCGAGTTTTCCGTATGCTGCTATCTGAAAGATATTGCTATTCCGGACACTGATTTTTGTACGATTCTGGGCAATGCCCTGGATAATGCGGTGACTGCCGCCGGTCAGTATGACGGAAAACGCTTTATTGAAGTTGCTACGGAGAAGAAACACGACATGCTTCTGATTACGGTAGACAATTCTTTTGACGGAATATTATTCCAGGAAAATGGGAAAATTTACTCAAAAAAACGGCAAAACAAACAGGAAGGAATCGGCATTCTTTCCATGAAAAAACTTTGCGAAAAACATGGCGGAGCCAGTCGCTTCGAAGCGGTCGGCAACAGGTTCCAGGCCAGCTTTATATTGAAAAATGAGGTTGAAGATTAAAAAATGGTTAAAGTTGATTTGATTACAGGCTTTCTTGGTTCGGGAAAAACGACTTTCATAAAGAAATATGCTGCATGGCTGATGAGCCAGGGGCAGAATATTGGAATTCTGGAGAATGATTTTGGTGCAGTGAATGTGGACATGATGCTGCTTCATGACCTGGAAGGGGAGAACTGCGAGCTGGAAATGGTTTCAGGTGGATGTGATGCGGACTGCCACAGAAGACGTTTCAAGACCAAGCTGATCGCAATGGGAATGTGCGGATATGACCGGGTTCTCATTGAGCCTTCCGGGATTTTTGATGTGGATGAGTTTTTCGATGCCCTTTATGAAGAGCCGTTGGATAAGTGGTATCAGATTGGAAATGTGATCACCATTCTGGATGCCAGACTGGAGGAGAAGCTGCAGCCACAGGCAGAGTATATTCTGGCTTCAGAGGCAGCTGATGCAGGTTGTATTGTTCTGAGCAAGAGCCAGGAGGCATCTGAGGAAGAGATTAGTGGAACTGTGAAACATCTGAATCGCGCACTGGAAAGTGTGAAATGTAAACGACGTTTTACGGAAAATGAGATACTGAATAAGGATTGGGAAACGTTTACAGATGAGGATTTTCAGCGGATTTTCAACAGCGGGTATGTGATGGAAGATTTTGAGAAACAGTGTTTTGATGAGAAAGAAGGGTTCCAGTCATTGTATTTTATGGAGCTGAAGATTTCCGAGACACAGTTGGAGAAAGCGGCGCATCAGATCCTGGATGATCCGGAATGTGGGGATGTTTTCCGAATTAAGGGCTTTGTGAAATTAGAAGAAAGTGCTGCCGCGGTAACCGAAAACGAAAAAATGAATTCGGACTCCGTTCAGAAAGCATCCACTAACAATATTTGGCTGGAACTAAACGCCACCCGCAAAGAATTTTCCCTGAAGCCTATTTCCGCAGGACAGGAAGTAGTGATCGTGATCGGGGAGAATATGAATGAGGCGCGGATACGGGAGTATCTGGGGACAGAATAATTTACGCGAGCAACGAGCAAAAGGAAAAACCTCTGGTCGAAGATTGATTTCCTGACCAGAGGTTTTTTAGCTTTTTAAATTACTTTCCGTCCCTGTACATATTTCCCAACCAAATTGCGGTCGTCGGACAGATAAACAAGCCTTTCCAGTCTGTCACGGGTGGAGATTTCCTGGGGATGACGGATGTTGCTGTCGTCCAGGATCATGGCGTCAAATTCATAGCCTTTTTCGAAGCTGCCGACTTTTCCGAAGAAGGAGCCACCACCGATCGTAGCCATGTAGAAGGCTTCTTCCAGAGTAACCGGGGCCTGGGTCTGATCCATCAGGCGCCAGCGGAGCTTGGAAACCTGGATGGCATCTGCCATAGCACGGAACATGGAGAGAGAAAAACCTCCGGCAACATCGGTGCCAAGTCCTACATGAAGTCCCATATCAAGATAGCGGCGGACAGGTGCGATTCCGGAAGCAATGTCTGTGTTGGACTCCGGACAGTGGGCGACGTAAACGCCCTGGTCTTTGATCATCTGGATCTCTTCGTCGGTGGAGTGGACGCAGTGTGCCATGATGGTAGGGCAGACGCTGGCACCATCAGATGAAATATGAGCTGCTGTGTTATCAGTGGTATTAAGGCCGGATGCGGAAGCGAAATCAGCCTCGTTAGTATTGAATGCGGGTTTTGTTCCAAACAGCCCGAACATGTCATACGCATCTCCATAAAATCTGCTGGTCGGGCAAAGCTCCTTTACCCATGCAATTTCCCCGAAATTTTCAGACAGATGAGACTGAACCGGAAGGTGATATTCCCTCTGGATTTTTCCAAGCTCGGTCATCAGCTCATCCGTACAGGATGGGGTAAAACGTGGGGTTAGGATTGGGTAGGTGTGGTCGTAACGTCCCTTGATCTCTTCCAGCCACTGGCGTGTATCCTGTGCAGAAGCCTGTGCGCTTTTCTCCTGAAGCTCCGGTGCTCCGTTGCGATCCATATTTACTTTTCCAACCATAGTTGCCAGACCGCTTTCCTCCAGCATGTCCATGAGAAGCTCCGTTGCCGGACGGTGCAAGGTGGCGAAAATGCAGGCTCTGGTGGTGAAGCTGTGCTTTAAGTCATCCACGAAAATGGAGTAAGCCTTTTTCGCATAGGACAGGTCAGCGTACTTGGCTTCCTGCGGGAAAGTGATGGTGTTCAGCCAGTCCAGCAGCTCTAGATCCATGCCGGTTCCGCGGTAAGCGTACTGGGGAGCATGCAGATGAAGGTCGGTGAATCCTGGGATGATCAGTCGATCACCCATGTCTTTTACAGGAATATCTTTATATTCCTCTGGAAGCTGGGAAAAAACACCGGCACAGAGCCCGTTTTCACAGACTGCATAAGAGTTTTCTGCAAAAACAAGTTCTTTCTGATTCTTGCTGTAACAAATTGTACCTTTCAAAGCAAACAAATCTTTTTTCATATCAGACCATCCTTTCTGCCAGAGGCGAGGCAAAGTAAAGTTCCGGGATAGTTTGCGGCTGAGAACGTACTGCCGGAAACATGCAAAATGTGATTTCGGGCTGATTCAGCAATAAAAAAACCACCCGGAAAATGCCATACCTGCATACCTCTTCGCATGCAGCTTATAGACAACTATTAGGGTAGTTGGTAGAAACGTCCAACCAGATTATGGACATATATAAGCGTTTGCTGTTTTTATTTTTATATCTTTATTGTACATGGTAGAGGGTGCAGAATCAAGGGGATTTTCACAAAAAAATCTACATTTTCATATCTTTATTGATGGATTTGTTATATAATGAAGTAAAATTCGCGGACAAGAAATTAGAGCGTGTTTGAAAAAGGCTTTCTGCAAGATGTGCGTCACAATTTGTGGGAGATTGCAGGAATGATTTTTCAAACAGGCTCTAGAATGGAGATTGACATAACATGAGTTACAGTTTTAAAGGCCGTGTCAGATACAGTGAAATAGGCGAGGATGGCTGCCTGACTCTTCCTGGAATTCAGAATTATTATCAGGATTGCTGCACCTTTCAATCTGAGGAAATAGGGCAGGGAATGGAGGCGCTGGAGGAACGCCAGAGAGCCTGGGTATTGTCATCCTGGCAGATTGTGGTGAACCGATATCCGGGATTGGGAGAGACGGTTGTGGCATCAACGGCGCCATATGGCTTCAAAGGCTTTCTTGGAATGCGTAACTTCACTCTGAAAACAGAAGATGGAGAGCTTTTATCCTATGCAAACAGTATCTGGACCAATATTGATACAGAGACCGGTCTGCCGGCCAGACTTACAGACGAAGACACCAGAGGATACGAACTGGATGAAAAGCTGGAGATGGATTATGCGCCCCGTAAGATTGCCCTTCCGGAAGGGATGGAAGCCCAGGAGCCTTTTGCAATACAGAAACATCATCTGGACACCCATCACCATGTTAATAATTGCCAGTATATCCGCATGGGGGCAGACTATCTGCCAGAAGGCTTTGAAATCCGCCAGATGAGGGCAGAATATAAGAAGCAGGCACTGCTTGGAGACGTTTTTTATCCGGCAGTGAAGCTGGAAGCGGGAAAGGTTACGGTTGCGCTTTCCGCGGAAAATGGCGAACCTTATGCGATTGTAGAGTTTATGTCTGCATGAGATAAGACTATATGAATATCATGTGAGCGAAATAACCGTATCGCTTTAGCGACATCTCCATACGGGAAAGTCAGCTGAGAACAGCGAAGCAGGAGATTTTATTAGAAAGGCGGTTTACATAAATGAAAATTGGAATACTTGGAGCTGGAGGAATTGCAGTTCAGATGGCGAAAACGGTAGCTGGAATGAAGGATGTGGAGAATTACGCAGTGGCAGCCAGAAGCTTTGAACGGGCGCAGGCCTTTGCCGAGAAATATGGTTTTTCCAAGGCTTATGGCTCTTATGAGGAAATGCTTGCAGATCCACAGGTGGATCTGGTTTACATTGCAACCCCTCATTCCCATCATTATCTTCATGCAAAGATGTGCCTGGAGGCTGAAAAAAATGTGCTTTGTGAAAAGGCGTTTACTGTAAATGCAGACCAGGCAAGAAAGCTTTTTGCCTTGGCGAAAGAGAAAAACCTGCTGATCACAGAGGCAATCTGGACCAGATATATGCCATCCAGAAAGATGATTGATGATATTATTTCAAGCGGTGTGATCGGTGAAGTGACAGCTGTTACTGCCAATCTGAACTATGCCATCAGTGAGGTGGAACGTATCCGTAAGCCGGAGCTGGCAGGCGGTGCGCTTCTGGATGTTGGTGTTTATACCATTAATTTCGCAAGCATGGTTCTTGGGGATAAGTTGAAGAATGTACAGGCAACTGCTATTTTCCGTGAAGGTGTGGATATGCTGGATACGATTGCTATGGTATTTGAAGGCGACCGTATGGCTACCTTGCAGTGTGGTGCCCGTGAAATTTCTGACAGAATGGGAAGTATTTTTGGAACCAAAGGTTATATTCAGGTGCAGAATATTAATAATCCGGAGAAAATCACAGTGTTTGACAAGGAGCATAAGGAGGTTGCAGCTTATTTGCCGCCGGCACAGATCACAGGCTATGAGTATGAGGTTGAGGCCTGCGCCAGAGCAATCGCACAGGGCGAAAAGGAATGTCTGGAAATGCCTCATGATGAGACTGTGCGTGTGATGGAGATTATGGATGGAATCAGGAAATCCTGGGGCTATGAGATTCCGTTGTATGAGTAGGCAGGGCGGAAGCTCAGCTATTTTGCAGAAAGCCTTTTTCAAACATGCTTTAGTGAACAGTAACAACAATAGGTTACTGTTCACTCCGTTCACAGTAACGCGCTTCGCGATGCACAGAAATCATGCTTTGCATGATTTCGCGCCGCAACTCTCGGGTTTTCTGTGAACTTTGTTCACAAAAAACACCTCGCGGAACGTTACCAGTGAACAGTAACAACAATAGCAACAGATACAAAAAAATATAAGATACAAGTAGAAATACATCCGCACAAGTGCTATATTATGTTTAATATGATGTCTGCGGTAAAGAATGCAGGAGCTCTGATAGACAAGGGGAATGGAAAGATAGCGGAAGCTTTTTGTGAGATGTAACCAGACATCTGAAGAATAAAATGCGTATTTGCGTGTGTAAAAAGGAGGATACAGCTATGCTTGAAAAATTAAAAGAAGAAGTTTACAAAGCAAATATGGACCTGCCGAAATACGGCCTGGTTACTTTTACTTGGGGAAATGTAAGTGGAATTGATCGTGAAAAAGGTCTTTTCGTAATCAAGCCAAGTGGTGTGGAATATGAGAAACTGACACCGGAAGATATGGTAGTTGTAGACCTGGAAGGTAATAAAGTAGAAGGTAAATATAACCCATCATCTGATACACCCACTCATGTAGTTCTGTACAATGCTTTCCCGAAGATCGGTGGAATCGTACATACTCATTCCTCCTGGGCTACCAGCTGGGCACAGGCCGGCCGCGCAATTCCATGCTATGGAACCACTCATGCTGATTATATTTACGGTGAGGTTCCATGCGTCCGTAATCTGGATAAGAGTGAGATTGCGGAAGCTTATGAGAAGAATACTGGTATTCTCATTGCCGACTATTTCAAGAAGAGAGATTATGAGGCTGTTCCGGCTGTTCTTTGCAAGAATCATGGTCCTTTCACATGGGGCAAGGATGCGCACGAGGCAGTGCATAATGCAGTAGTTCTGGAAGAAGTTGCCAAGATGGCTTCCCGCTGCGAGCTGATCAATCCGAATGTGAAACCTGCTCCGCAGGAGCTTCAGGATAAGCATTACTATAGAAAACATGGTGCAAATGCTTATTATGGACAGGAAAATATTGAGTGAAAACTGAGATGAATTGCGTGACCGCTGTTTGTACCTTGAGATAGGTATGAATGGCGGTTACTTAATATTCGATGCTTTTAAAGGAGGAAAAATATAAGACGAACAACTAAGATAGTAGTTCGCCTTATAAAGATTATTTACTATATTCAATTTCCACTGGTTTCGCACCTGCAAGTTCCATACTTCTCTTGTCCGGCTGTGTACAGCCAACGTAAATATGGAAGTGGCTGCCGTCCTCTGTTCTTGCTCCAGTTTCATCTACTACGGTGAAGGCCTTTGGAGCAATGGAAAGTGTGACGGTTTTTGTTTCGCCTGCTTTCAGGAAAACAGGAGTGAAAGCAGCAAGCTCCGGGTTTGGAACGGCCAGAGAAGAATCTGCATTCTTTATGTAAACCTGAACCACATCCCGGGTATCAATTGCGCCCTGGTTGGTGACAGTGGCCTGGATTGTAACTGGTGCTGCTGTGGTATTAGTGCCGCTTTCGAAACCTGCCTTGCCGGAAACACTTGTACCATTTGTGTCGGCTGCGCTGTTTTCACTGACAACTGCATCTGTCACTACTACCTTCCCATAAGTCAATCCATATCCAAATGGGAACTGCGCCTTATTTTCCATATAGCGGTAGGTGCGTCCCTTCATGGCGTAGTCGGTGAAATCCGGAAGTTCTTCCAGGGTATTGTAGAAGGTCACTGGCAGTTTGCCGGATGGGGAGACATCTCCGAACAGTATTCTTGCGGCGGCTTTTCCACCTTCGGCACCTGGGTACCACAGAACCATCACTGCATCGAAATGTTCTTCTGCATAAGAAAGATCAATGTCACTTCCGGCCATTAAGCACAGAACAACCGGTTTGCCTGACTGTGCCATGGCTTCCATCAGATCCAGCTGAACCTGTGGAAGCTGCAAGGTCTCTTTGTCACCGGAAGCGTAGCTGTTTCCGGTATCTCCTTCTTCACCCTCCAGCGTTTCATCAAGTCCTACACAGAGGATTACCACATCACTGTTTGCGGCAACAATCTTGGCCTCGGCCAGTCGGTCCTGGGTAAGTGCCAGATGCTCAGTACGGTCGCGGAAAAGATCACAGCCCACGGAAGCAAGCACCCGGACATCGCTTCCGCCAGCACCAAGATAATCCTGAATGCCTTCCTGAATGGTACAATAACGGGATGCGGTACCGTGATAGTTTCCTACCAGTGCCGCGCGGCTGTCTGCATTTGGTCCCACGATTCCAATGGTTTTGATCTTCTCTTTCTGTAATGGCAGGATTCCGTTGTTTTTCAGAAGCACGAAGCTTTCTTCGGCGGCTTTTCTGGAAAGTGCCAGATGCTCCGGGGATTCTACCTCTGAATATGGAATCTTGTCATATTCTGTTTCTTCAAATAATCCCAGCATATATCTGGTTGTGAAAAGACGGATCGCAGATTCTGTGATAGTTTCTTCTGAAATCAGCCCTTTTTCATAAGCTTTCAAAATATGAAGATAAGTGTTTCCACAGTTCAGATCGCAGCCGTTGTTTAAGGCAAGAGCAGCCGATTCAGCGGGTGTGCTGGTTACCATGTGGTGCTCATGGAAGTCTTTGATCGCCCAGCAGTCGGAAACGAAATATCCCTGGAAGCTCCAGTCACCGCGCAGCTTTTTCTGAAGAGTAGGACTTCCGCAGCAAGGTTCGCCGTTAGTGCGGTTGTAAGCACCCATGAAGCCTTCCACGTCTGCTTCTTTTGCCAAGGCTTCAAAAGCCGGCAGGTAGGTTTCTTCCATATCCTTCGGGGTAGCAATGGCGTCAAATTCATGGCGGATCGCTTCCGGTCCTGAGTGGACTGCAAAGTGTTTCGCGCAGGCAGCGGCTTTTATAACTTCTCCATCACCCTGGAGTCCTTTTACAAAGGAAACACCCAGCTCTTTGGTAAGATAAGGATCTTCACCATAGGTTTCATGTCCTCGTCCCCATCTGGGATCGCGAAAAATATTTACGTTTGGGGACCAGAAAGTAAGCCCTTTGTAAATATCACGGTCCTCTTCCTGGGAATAAGCATTGTATTTGGCGCGGCCTTCAGTGGCAGTCACATCTGCGATTTCCTCTAGAAGCTCTGTGTCAAAAGTAGCTCCAAGGCCGATTGCTTGTGGGAAAACAGTTGCCTGGCCGGCGCGTGCGACTCCGTGGAGAGCTTCGTTCCACCAGTTGTAAGCCGGGATGCCCAGTCGCTTGATCGCCGGAGCGTCATAACGCAGCTGGCTTGCTTTTTCCTCCAAAGTCATCTGATTGACCAGTTCGGTCGCTTTTTTTCTAGCCTCTTCTCTGTTCATAATGTTTCTCCTGTTGTTGTCATAAATTCATGGTGACTATAAAACACAATGTTAAATCGGGGTATATAAACTCTGTGACCTGCACAAATACAGGTCACAAAGTTTAGTAAATGAAAAGGTTTCAATGTTATGTATCATCCCTTGACTGCACCTGTGGTAAGACCTTCTACGATCTGGTTACTGAACAGTGAGTAAACAACAACGGTAGGTGCGATTGCGATAATGATCGCAGCAAACATCTGCACATAGTTGGTTGCGTAAGGACCAACGAAATAGGTCAGTGTAACCGGCAGTGTCTTTTTCATAGGATCAGAGATAAATACCATGGCAAGAAGCAGCTCGTTCCAGTTGTTGATGAAGGTCATCAGACCGGATACGAAGAAACCGGTTCTGCAAAGTGGCAGTGCGATCCGGAAAAAGCATCCGTAGATTCCGCAGCCGTCAATGGCAGCAGCCTCGAACATTTCTCCTGGCATGGAACGGAAAAATCCGGTAAGCAGGAAAATGGTCATTGGCAGGGAGAAGGTAATATAAGGAATCATCAATCCGCCCTGGGAATTGGTAAGACCAAGTTTCGCAAATCTTACAAAAAGAGGAATCAGAACACAATGTACTGGAACCATCATTCCGATGAGGAAGAAGGTGTGCATGAATTCCGATAATTTCCAGCGCATTCTGGCGATGGCAAAAGCTGCCATAGCGCCGAAGAAAAGACTGACAATCAGGGTAGCGCCGCAGACGATGACAGAGTTTATAAGGGCGGTGCCAAGTTTTCCCATCTGCCATGCCTGCGCATAGTTTTCAAAATGAAATACCTCTGGCAGGGAAAATGGTGCGGACATAACACCAGCGTTATCTTTCAGAGATACGGACAGCATCCACAGAAGCGGAGCCAGATAAATAACTGCCAGGATCACCAGCAGGATATAAATCACTACGATTACCGGTTTTACCGGCTTTTTCGGAGCTTTTACTTTTACGTTGCTCATTTTCCCACCTCCTTATGACTCGTAAGTTTCAACTTTGATGACTTTCTTTACCAGAAGGGTTACAAGCAGGCAGAGCACCAGGAGAACTACGGAAATGGCGCTGGCGTAGCCGTATTTGAAATAGTTGAAACCTTCTGCATAAAGTTCAGTTGCAAGGACTTCTGTTCTGTGGTTCGGACCACCCTGAGTCATGTTGTAAACCAGGTCGAAGAACTTCAGAGAACCGATACAGTTCAGGGAAAGTGATGTGATCATCATTGGTTTGATCAGCGGAAGGGTAATGTAGCGGAATGCTTTTACCTTTGACGCACCGTCTATATAGGAAGCTTCATAAATGTCACGGGAAATTCCGGTGATCTGTGCCATATAAAGCATCATGTTCTGACCAAGGTACTGCCACAGGGCAACAAATGCGATAACCCACATGGGAAGTACAATAAATCCGGTAGAGTCCATCAGCCACAGAGGTCCTTCAATGCCGAATTTGGCAAGAAGATTGTTGATACCGATTCTCGGATTGAAAAGGAAAGACCAGAGAAGTCCAAGTGCTGCGGAGGAAAGTACGCATGGAAGATAATAAATGTTCTTGAAAATGTTACGGCCTTTCGGGATGTTGGTGAGCATAACAGCAAGTAAAAGACCGAAGATCTGCTGTGTGACTGCTGAAAAGATCATGAAAAAGATGGAGTTTTTCAGGGCAATACGGAATGTGGCGTCACCGAAAAACAGTTTCTTATAGTTTTTTAATCCCACAAATTCAGGGGGTGTAAGTGCTGCGTAATCGCAGAGTGAGTAGTAAACCATTTGTATCGTCGGGATGATCAGGACCAGAAGGAACATGATCAGCGCCGGGGCGATAAATACGAAAATGGCTTTTTTGTCGCGCAGAATTTTATCCATAATATCTCCTTCCGTCAAATGTGTGCGGTTTTACTACTAAAGAAAACCGAATGATAGCAAAGAATAAGCCGTTGTCTGCATGAGTATTGTATTGATTTTGGTGGGCTCGCTGACTGGCGATAAACTTTTTAGTAAAAAGACTGCCGCGGAACATGCCTTAGTCCGTTCCGCGGCAGCCATGTGCCTGGGTTTATAACTTATTTTTATAAGGGAGGATTTATTCCCAAACGTTCTCCTCATAGAATGTCTGTACGGTCTGGAATGCTTCTTCAGGTGTCTGGTTTCCAAGGAAGATGTCAACCATTGCGTTATCAAAGCAGTCACCAGCTTCTACAGATGCAAGGGACTCATTGTAGAATCCGAATGTACCAGTTGCTTTGGCCATGATATCCTGAACATATTTCAGCTGTGCAGGAGCTTTGTCATAGTCGATCTCAAGGTCTTTGACGATTGGGAATTTGCCGCCGACTTCTGCTGTGTATTTCTGAGCTGTCTCGTCTGTGAACATTTTCATAAGAGCGATAGCTGCGTCCTGATGCTCTGTTGTGGAGCTCATAAGAAGGTTATCAGTCTTAACAATCATACGGTTCGGGTCATTTGCACCGTCGATTCCAGGGAACTGGAATACACCACATTTGGACTCGAAATCCGGGTTGTTACCATTGATCTGTGCGATTGCCCAGGAACCCTGAACCAGCATAGCTGCTTCGCCGTTATAGAAAGCTGCTGTAGCCTGGTCGTTGGAATCTCCGGCTGCTGTAGCCTGGAAATACTGGGAAAGGTCTTTTAACTTGGTGCCTGCTTCGATACAGTTCTCGTCTGTCCAGTTAGCGGTATGGTCTGCGATAGCTGCAAGGTCAACGCCTTGACGGTCACACAGATAACCGGCGATCATGGATAAGCACCATGCGGTACCAGCGGAGCAGGAGATTGGTGTGTAGCCGGCATCCTGAAGCTTCTGGCATGCAGCAATCAGTTCGTCGTATGTGGTAGGAACTTCTACGCCAGCATCTGCAAACATCTCGGTGTTGTAGTAAACGCAGGCTGCTGCGAAGTTGGTAGGAACTGCCATGATCTTTCCGTCATAGGTCATTCTTTCGAAGATACCATCTGTAAAGGATGCGTACCAGTCTGCTTCCTGATTCTCAAGGATATCGGTAAGATCAGCTGCTGCGCCTGCATTTACATATACGTCCATGTTTGGACCAGGGTTACAGATGTAAACGTCCGGTGTCTGTCCGGCTGCGATCAGTGCGTTCAGCTTGCCATCATACTCTTCCAGGTTGGTGGTGATCGGAGTTACGTGATATTTGCCATCGTACTCTTCGTTGAAACGATCAATGACTTCTTTGTAACCTTTGGAAATAAGATCTTCCGTAGCTTCCAGGTCATCCCAGAACATCCATGTGATTTCTTCAACATCATCAGCATAAACCGGTACAGATGTAACCAGTGTTCCAGCTGCCATTGCTGCAGCTACTAATATTGAAAGTGCTCGTTTCTTGTTCATATTGAACCTCCTTTTAAAAATTTAGATCTCGTATTTGGTAATTCTTACTATAGCAGAGATTGCCTGGGTTTTCTTTCTAATTCTTGTTTGTTTACTATCAATTATTGCTATCTAAAATTGTACAAAAACAAGTACATGTCAAAGTATATAATTTGAAACATAGAAAATTATGCAATATAGACAAAGATAAACGATACTTATTTAGATTTAAAATATAAATTTGGCTATATATTGATAAAAAAAGCAATATTTGATACAATACAAACATATTGAAAAACGCAATATTTGAGAACTGAATGACAATATTTGATACTGACCGTCGGAAAATGATATATGTTGGGAAAATTCAAACATGCTCTGGTAAAAGGGTGAAACTCAGGAGCATTATAATAAGAATATACAGGGAAGGAGCATGGGGAAATGATACATAAGCTTAGTGGAATACATGAAACAGTAGATTTCCGGGAGGATGAGCAGGTTTGTCTCTATTATAATGATGAATACGAGAATTACCCACCGCACTGGCATACCTCCTTCGAGGTACTTATGCCAATCGTAAATGGCTATAAGGCACTGTGCGGTGGAAAGGAATACAATCTGCGTGAGGGGGATGTGCTGATTATCGGTCCGTGTATGCTTCATGAGCTTTTTGCTCCGGAAAGCGGAGAGCGGATTATTTTTCAGCCGTGTCTGAACAATATTTCTACCAAGGAGCTGAACTTGCTTACTATGATTATAACCCCGGCTACTTTGATTACACCGGAGGGGTATCCGCAGATTTATGAAAAAGTAAAAACGCTTATGCTGGAAATCAAAGAGGAATATTTCGGTGAGTCTCCCTATCTGGAAACTATGATTATTTCGAAATTCCTTGAGATTCTTACATGCGTTGGAAGACAGCGTGTAAATGCACATACTGTAGCGGGACAGCAGAAAGAAAACGGAGCAAACAGCAGGCAGAAGGAATATGTGGAGAAGTTTATCCTGGTTACAGATTATATTAACAATCATTTTGCGGAAGATTTGAGCCTGGAGGGAGTGGCTTCCCAGGCAGGATTCAGTAAGTATCATTTTTCCAGGTTGTTTAAGCAGTATACAGATTCTACGTTTTATAAGTATTTGAATCAGAAGAGAATTGAATTTGCAAAAACGTTGCTGCAGGATCCGGGAGTGAGTGTGACGGAGGTGGCATTTAAGTCAGGCTTTTCCAGTCTGTCGGCGTTTCTTAGGATGTTTAAGCTGATGAATAATTGTACGCCTACGGAGTTCAGGGAGATGTATGACAGGACGAAGATGGGGAACTAGAGCGTGTTTGAAATAGCAGGTGTCAATTTTATTTAGGTATTGATTTCTTATAGGAAGAAAATTATTATGGCATTAGAGCCTGTTTGAAAAAGCATTATTGCAAACTGCACGCCAAAATTGTGACGCACGTCTTACAGAAAGCTTTTTTCCAAACATGCTTTAGGGGATAAGCTGGTTATTCCTGACATTATAAAATGAACGAAATATATACAACAGGAGGTTCGCGAAATGATTCACGAAAAAATAGAGATTCAATTAAAAGATTCTGAGTTTAAAGCAAATTTATTTACATATTTCCTGGACAATTCACCTGAAATCGATCCGGAGAGAAAAAGACCGGTTGTGCTGATCTGTCCTGGCGGCGGCTATCAGATGACTTCTGACAGAGAGGCAGAAGCTCTTGCCGTCAGATTTATGGCAATGGGCTATCATGCTGCGATTTTGCGCTACAGCGTTGCTCCGGCACGTTTCCCGGAGGCGCTTCTTCAGCTGGCTACAGCAGTTGCAATGCTCCGTGAAAATGCAGAAAAATGGCATATTGATACAGAGAAGATCGTAGTCCAGGGTTCTTCTGCTGGTGGACATCTGGCGGCAAGCCTTGGTGTATTCTGGAACAAGCCCTTTGTTGCAGAAGCTTTGGGCATGGACTCCGAAAAGTTTCGCCCCAATGGGCTTATGCTCAGCTATCCGGTAATCACTTCTGGCGAGAAAGCACATAAGGGTTCTTTTGAAAGCGTTCTGGGAGAGGATTATGCAGATGAAGAGAAACGCAGATTCCTGTCCCTGGAATATAATGTTACGAAGGATACCCCGTCGACTTTCCTGTGGCATACAGCACCGGATGATACTGTACCGGTAGAGAACTCCCTGCTGTTTTTCCAGGCACTTCACGCTCTGGATATTCCGGCAGAATTGCATATTTATCCAGTGGGCAGTCATGGTCTGGGACTTGCCACTGCAGAAACAGCATGCCCCAATGGCTATGGAATCCAGGCAGAATGTGAGAGCTGGATTCAGCTTGCCGGTGACTGGATGAAGCACCTGTTTGAAGCGAAGGAAGTCGTAAAGGCACCTTGGGAATAAAAAGATGGGGTGTTGGTGAAATTTCCACAGTTGGTAAGAATATGAAAGTAATAGAAAATATAGATTAGGTGAGTAGAAGCTTTAAAGTCCGTTGCCTTGGGGATTCCCAGACAGTGGACTTTTTTCCTGTTCTGAAATGTGTTGCTGCAAATCATGTGTGGCGTGATTATAACACAGAACAAAATGTACTTCAAGTGTTGTTTTTATATTATTTTGCTGATATACTTTTTTTATCTTAAATATACGGGAGGTGAAAGAAATGTTGACGAAAGAAGATCTACAGGCGATTGCAGGATTGCTGGTGCCCATTGAGACACGGATTGGGAATTTGGAAAGCCGTTTCGACAAGTTGGAAAGCCGTTTCGATAATTTGGAAAGCCGCTTCGACAAGTTGGAAAGCCGTTTCGACAAGTTGGAAAGCCGCTTTGACAGCTTAGAAACTCGCGTTGACAACTTCGAAAGCGAAACCAAGAGCCGCTTTGAGAATCTGGAAGCGAACTTGCGCAGCGTAGACAAGCATGTATGTGAATTGGATGCATCAGTATCAGAATTGCAAAGAAGTGTAAAAGAACTCTGGCTTCATGTGGAGAACACTACAGACTGGAAGCTTCAGGTTGTAGCAGAGAATCATTCCAATCTTTTACAAAAGCTGGAAGAACAACAAAAGAGATGGGAAACGCAGGAAAGACTTTTATTTTACGTGAACAAACATGAGAAAGACATCACCGCGATAAAGCAGAGGCTGTGTATGTGATTGACAGAACCATTCATACATAAGAATGGCTGTAGAAATACTCTCAGAAAACATGAAATATAAAATGCATCAGAAAAACGTAATAGAAAAACAAAATAGAAAAACGAAACAGAAAAATACATATAGAGAAAGCAAATTGCAAGTAATATATCATTTTATAGAATTATAGAAATACTAAAATACAAAAGATAAATTAACACAAAGAACGAAGAAAATAAGCTTAACAATTATAATTATAAGCGTTAAATACCATACAAAACAGAATTGGTGTTCAGAGCATTCAGAAAGTCATTACCCTCTGTGCACGAATAGATAAAAGCGGGGAGTACAGCACTGTTGTTATAACATCTGTACTCCCTGATTTGTTTAAAATGTGAAAAATTTGTATTGTTTTATAATTGTCGATAGTGGGTTTGGCAAGTAGAAGGGCTTTTTATGCTGGAAATCATGAGATATCCAGTTCCGGCGGTTTATCCATCGTGTCGGAAACGTATTTCCCATTTTTCTTGCGCTGGCGGACACATTCGGTGAGCAGATATTCAATCTGCCCGTTTACGGAGCGGAAATCATCCTCCGCCCAGGCTGCAATCTGGTCATAAAGCTTGGCAGAAAGCCTGAGCGGGATCTGTTTCTTAGGCCGGGTATCTCTGGTTTCAGCCATTAGTACAGACTGCCGGAATTAACCACCGGCTGGGCATCGTGATTGCCGCACAGCACTACGAGAAGATTGGAAACCATGGCAGCCTTCCGCTCCTCGTCAAGTTCTACCACATTGTTTTCATTCAATCGCTCTAATGCCATTTCTACCATACCAACAGCACCGTCTACGATCATCTTTCTTGCGTCGATGATAGCGGAAGCCTGCTGTCTCTGCAGCATAACCGCTGCAATCTCAGGTGCATAAGCAAGGTAGGTGATGCGGGCTTCAATAATTTCCAGACCGGCATCTGCTACTTTCTGCTGGATTTCATCACGGATGCGTCCGGCTACGATTTCACTGGAACCGCGAAGACTTCCCTCATCTGCTACACCATCCCCAGTGGTATCTACATTGGGTGCTACGTCATAAGGGTAAATTCTCACGATATTTCGTAGCGCGCTGTCACACTGCAAGGAAAGATATTCCTTATAGTTATCTACGTTGAAAACAGCTTTCGCAGTATCTGTTACACGCCACATAACGGCAATTCCGATTTCTACCGGATTTCCCAGGCAGTCGTTGATCTTCTGACGGTTGTTATTTAAGGTCATGATCTTCAGGGAAATCTTTTTGTTTACATATGTACTGCTTGTGGAAGCGGAAGTTCCGGTGGCCAGTGTGAGAACGGATTTGGCGGCATTTCCTCCATCTACGTCACCGCTCTGGTTCAGTCTCGTCTTTGCAGCCGGGTTTACAGCTGTACAAAAAGGATTTACCCAATAGAAACCGTCATTCTTTAAAGTTCCCACATATTTGCCGAATAAGGTGAGTACAAGGGCTTCCTGCGGCTTCAGCACTTTAAGGCCAAGGAACGGGATCCATCCAAGTGAAGCCCAGATGATACCGATGACCATAAGGGGAATCTGTTCGAAGGCTGCGCCGAATATTACAGCGACTGCGGCCACGGCATAGAGCAGAATAAACAGCACCATCATTCCCATACCATTTTTCTTGTTGTCCAAAACTTTTTCTTTCATAGCAATCCTCCTGATAATGAAAATTATCTTTTACGAGATACAAATATGATATCATTTAGATATCAAAATGTCAATACATACAAGAGAGTTATAGAAAATTTTTCGTTTTTTTCCAGGTAAACAAATCGTCGATTGACGAAAATCCACATTTTAGTGTATATAAGAGAGTAACGCAAAAGAATTATGGAGGATATCATATAGTGGACGCAAAAAGGTTTGGGGCATTTATTTCGGAAAGAAGAAAAGAGCATCATATGACACAGGCCGATCTTGCCGGAAAAGTCGGAGTGACGGATAAGGCGGTCAGCCGTTGGGAACGGGGACTTGGATTTCCGGATATTAATACAATGGAGCCATTGGCAGATGCACTGGGGGTATCACTTTTGGAACTGATGAGATCAGAAATGCAGACAACCGAAGGGGCTAACGTGAAAAAAGATGAGGCAGCAGAAAAAGATGGGACAGTAGAAATGAATGAAGCAGCAGAAAAAAACGGGATGGCAGAAAAGAGAGAGAAAGCAGAGAAAAAATACACGTCTGCAGAGGTGACTGAGATGATGCAATCAATGGAAGAAATACGAAAACAGCAACAGCATCAGGATAAAATCGCAGGCTATCTTGCGATACCGGTAATTCTGCTCATTGTGGCTGTGTTTAAATTCTCTGGTCATGCAAACCTTGGCGGTGCGTTATTTGCCGGGCTTCTTGGCGCGGGAGCTGCTGTGAGTGGATATTATCTGTGGGTGAATCGGGAAGATAAGGAAAGCAAAAGAATTTATGGATTTTTTACAATCACTCTGACCGGCATATTTTTCACAATATGTTCTTTCCTGGTTCCTGACGGATTCTGGGAACAACATAGACAGGAAGCAAGTCTCATCACATGTCTGGTGAATCTGGCGATTGTGATATACGCATTTGGATTTGCAGTAAAGAGAATGTGCAAGGAAAAAAAGAACCCGGTACTTATTGCTGTTGTGGTGGTTCTGGAGATTTTGATAACGGCGTGGACTTTACATGGCTTTGCTGCCAGGTCCATAGAAAATGCCATGGGAACCAGCAAGGGGGATGTGGCAGAACAGTACGCAACACAGCTGTTGCTCAATGAAAAAAATCTTGAAGAAGACTGGATACGGGGATATAGTTATGTTCAGATTGACCTGCATCCGGATATCTACCGTGTAGGTTTTTCCTATTATGCAGATCAAAAAGACGCAGAAGCGGGAAAAGAAAGCATATATGGCTATGATATTCAGGTGGATTCTGATTATAAAATTACGATAAAAGAAGGAAGTTCTGCAATTGGAATGGATTTGTGGAGTGAAAAAATAGAAGGGTAGATCGTATTTGAAAAAACGGGAGAAAAGAACATGAAAGTAGTAATTGCAATTGATTCATTCAAAGGGAGCATGAGTTCTATAGAAGCGGGTGAAGCTGCCGCAGCAGGCATTCGGAAAGTATATTCGGAAGCCAAGACCAAGGCTTATCCGCTGGCAGATGGCGGGGAAGGGACAGTGCGGGCACTGGCCCAGGGACTTGGGGGAAGCTTGGAGAATGTGACAGTTACTGGACCACTTGGAGCCCCGGTTGTCTGCGAATATGCAATTTGGGAGAAACGTAATATAGGCGGTTCAGGTAGAATTGATTTTGTGGGAAAAGAGATGATGGCTGTTTCAGAGAATGCTTCCGTAGTAGAAAATACTTCTATAATAGAAAGTAAACGTGGCTACAAGAATGAGAAAAAGTGCGGAAAGACTGCCATTATAGAAATTGCTGGTGCAGCCGGGATCACTTTGGTTCCACCTGAACTTCTGAATCCTATAAACACTACAACCTATGGTGTTGGAGAGGTCATAAAAGACGCCATTTCCAAAGGCTGCCGAAATTTTATCATCGGAATCGGAGGCAGTGCAACGAATGATGGTGGAATCGGTATGCTTCAGGCTTTGGGAGGAGAGCTTCTGGATAAAAGTGGAAAACAGGTGCCATTTGGAGCAGAAGGTGTGGAAAAGCTTGCCTCCATCAGTTGCAAAAATTTGCTTCCGGAATTAAAAGAATGCAGCTTCCGCATTGCCTGTGACGTGGACAACCCTTTATATGGGGAAAAAGGCTGCAGCTATATCTTCGGCCCCCAGAAAGGCGCAACACCGGAGATGGTGGAGCTGATGGACGGGTGGATGGAAAACTATGCAAAGATAACAGAAGAATATTTTGCAGATTCCAAAACCCAATTGGGAAAATTTAATTATGATCCAAACTACCCAGGCTGCGGAGCAGCCGGAGGCCTTGGCTTTGCCTTCCGTACTTTTCTTCATGGAAAACTGGAACCAGGTATAAGCATTGTCCTGGAAGAAATCGGCATAGAAAATCAGATAAAAAATGCAGACATCGTAATCACTGGTGAAGGTCGTCTGGATGGCCAGACCGTTATGGGAAAAGCGCCCATCGGAATTGCCAGACTTGCAAAGAAATATGGAAAGCCAGTGCTTGCCTTTTCTGGCTCGGTCACTGAAGATGCTGCCTCTTGTAATGAAGCTGGAATCGACGCTTTTTTCCCAATCCTCCGTCAGGTGACCACTCTGGAAGAAGCCATGGATCCGCAGACTGCACAGAAAAATATGGAAAGTGCTGTAGAGCAGGTGTTCCGGGTGATTAGGCTGAAAGAAAGGAATTGGTGAAATTATGGGCGGAAAAGTGCTGGAATTAGAGTCGGATAAACTGATTGAGCAAGGACTTGAGCTTGGAAGACTGGAAAATCAAATGGCTACAGCCGTCAAAATGTTGCAAGTGGGCAAGTATACGATTGAGGAAATTGCAGATATTTCTGGTTTAACGGTTAAAAAAATATGTGCGTTGAAGGATGAAAAGAATCTGTGAGCCAGAGAAATATGGAGAAAAACCATGAATTCTGCAACTCCCCCCTCTTGACTTCTCCCACAAACAAGAGTAATATGAACTACAACGCAATGGCGCGTTAGTGTGATAACGCCGCCATTGCATTTTTTTTACCCGGAAATGGGGAAACAACCTCGAAATGAGGAAACACACCGATAAAATATCGGTGGTGCTGTGATTAATGAGTTTTTTACAAAGAGGAGGAAAGAAAAATGAAGAAGAGCTATTTATGGAGAAAAATGACAAGTGGTCTTATGGCAGCAGCTGTTACCGTGACAGCAATGCCGGGACTTGGACTTACAATGGTACAGGCAGAAGAGAAGAAAACATTAAAGGTAGCAATGGAGTGCAGCTATGCACCATACAACTGGACACAGCCCGATGATTCCAACGGAGCAGTTCCGATTTCCGGAAGCTCTGATTACGCATATGGCTACGATGTTATGATGGCAAAGAAAATCTGCGACGAGCTGGGCTACGATCTGGAGATCGTAAAGCTTGACTGGGATTCCCTGGTACCAGCTGTTCAGTCTGGAAAGGTTGACTGTGTTATCGCAGGTCAGTCCATTACCTCCGAGCGCCAGCAGATGGTGGATTTTACAGAACCATACTACTATGCATCTATCATCACCCTGGTAAAGAGTGACGGAGATTATGCAGATGCAAAGAGCGTAGCAGACTTAAAAGGTGTAACCTGTACATCCCAGCAGAACACTATCTGGTATGATTCCTGCCCGCCGCAGATTGAAGACGCAAACATCCTTCCTGCACAGGAAAGTGCACCGGCCATGCTGGTTGCCCTGGAATCCGGAAAATGTGACGCCGTTGTAACGGATATGCCTACCGGAATGGCTGCATGCGTAGCTTATCCGGATTTCAAGCTTCTTGATTTCTCCGGCACAGACGGTGATTTTGAAGTATCCGACGAAGATATTAACATCGGTATTTCCGTACAGAAAGGCAACACTGAGCTTCTGGATGCCTTAAACAGCGTGCTGGATAAAATGACAGAGGACGATTACACCGAAATGATGGACGAGGCAATTTCCGTACAGCCACTGTCTGAGTGATGAAACTGCTCGACCTGTGAAACATAAAGTATAAAATACATGTCCGGGTATGAATTTAATAAAAAGATATGTGTGAAGAATTCCGAACAGACATGTACATATGTAAGATAGGAGATAAAAACTATGCTTCCTGAAACCTTCTGGGGCCGGATCCAGTATCTGCTCCAGCAATACGGCGCCTCCTTTTTATCAGGAGCCGGAAATACAATGATCATAGCCATTGTAGGCACCTTTTTAGGGTGCCTTATTGGCTTTATAGTTGGAATTATTCAAACAATTCCTGTAGATAAACGAGACTCCGCCGTTAAAAAGACACTGGTTGGATTTCTCAAATTTATTATGGCATGCTACGTGGAATTTTTCCGTGGCACCCCAATGATGGTACAGGCCATGTTTATCTATTACGGAAGTGCTTACCTGTTCAATATCAACATGTCCATGTGGTTTGCGGCATTTTTCGTAGTATCTATCAATACCGGAGCCTACATGGCAGAAACCGTCCGAGGCGGAATCCTTTCTGTTGACGAAGGTCAGACAGAAGCTGCAAAAGCAATCGGAATGACGCATGTACAGACTATGATGAACGTAATCCTTCCACAGGCATTGCGCAACATCATGCCTCAGATTGGCAACAACCTGATCATCAATATCAAGGATACCTGCGTTCTTTCCATTATTGGAATTGTAGAACTTTTCTACACAACAAAAGGCGTAGCTGGAGCCTATTATACTTACTTTGAATCCTTTACCATCGCTATGGTAATGTACTTTATCCTTACTTTTGTATGCTCCAGACTGCTCCGCCTGCTGGAACATAAGATGGAAGGTCCGCAGAATTATGACCTTGCCACAACGGATACACTGGCTCACACAAGTGGTCTGTATTCCTACCCTAAGAAGAAGGAGGAGAAATGATCATGAGTGAAAAAATCCTTGAAGTCAAGCATCTGGGAAAAGCATTTGGCAGCAATCAGGTACTGAGAGATATTGATTTTTCCGTAAGCCCGGGAGATGTGACGTGCATTATCGGACCGTCCGGTTCTGGTAAATCCACGCTTCTTCGCTGCCTGAATATGCTGGAAACTCCATCCACCGGAGAAATCAATTATCATGGAACTGACATCACCAGTAAGAACGTAAACGTTCCGGAATACCGTTCAAAGGTAGGTATGGTGTTCCAGAATTTTAACCTTTTTAACAACATGACTGCTCTGAAAAACTGCACCGTAGGTCAGGTAAAGGTTTTGAAAAAGAGCAAAGAAGAGGCAGAGAAAAAAGCTTTGTATTATCTGGAAAAAGTAGGTATGGCGCCGTACATCAACGCCAAACCCAAACAGCTTTCCGGAGGTCAGAAACAGCGTGTGGCAATCGCAAGAGCCCTTGCCATGGAGCCGGAAATTCTTCTTTTCGACGAGCCAACCTCCGCGCTGGATCCCCAGATGGTAGGCGAGGTTCTGGAGGTTATGAGAGACCTTGCACACGAAGGCCTGACCATGATCATCGTCACCCATGAGATGGCATTTGCCCGTGACGTTTCCAAGCGTGTAATCTTCATGGCAAATGGCGTTATCGTAGAAGACAGACCGCCGAAGGAACTGTTTGAGAATCCGAAAGACCCGCTGACAAAAGATTTCCTGAGCCGCTTCCGCAATGCATGAGCCGGAAAGTCGCTTTGCAGATGGGGATTCTGCATTTTTTATCCTTACTTCAATAAGTTAATGTTCACAGTGGCGGTAAATGTGTGCTATACTGGACAATAGATTGGGAAGCTACTGAGAAATTTTATATTTAACCGTAATTGAATTAAGGAGAATCCATGATTGAAATAGGAAAAAAACAGAAGCTTATTGTGGCAAAGACCGTAGATTTCGGTGTTTACCTTGCAGAAGATAAAAATGCAGGCCAGGAAGACAGAGTACTTCTTCCAGCCAAACAGGTTCCGGAAGGAACCAGAGAGGGCGATGCACTGGATGTATTTATTTACAAGGATTCCAGGGACCGTCTTATTGCAACCACCAGAGAACCACTTCTTCAGGTTGGACAGACTGCTGTTCTGAAAGTGCTTCAGGTAACCAAGATCGGTGCATTCCTGGATTGGGGCTTAGAGAAAGACCTGCTCCTTCCATACCATGAGCAGACCAGCCGTGTGCGGGAAGGACAGGAGTGCCTGGTAGCCCTTTATGTAGATAAGAGCAGCCGTCTCTGCGCCACCATGAAGGTATACCATTACCTTTCCACCAGAACTCCATATGTAGCCGGTGATTCTGTTAAAGGCCGTGTCTACGAGATCAGCGACCGTTTTGGTGTATTCGTAGCCGTTGACGATAAATATTCTGCCCTGATTCCAGCCCGGGAAGCTAACGGAAAATATCGTCCGGGAGAAGTCCTTGACCTTCGTGTTTCCGAGGTGAAAGAGGATGGCAAGATGAACGTCACAGACCGTCAGAAAGCCTACATCCAGATTAACGAAGATGCCGAGAGCGTCCTTAGCATAATCGAAGAATTCGCCGGCGTCCTCCCCTTCGATGATAAAGCCTCACCAGAAGTGATCAAACGCGAATTCGGACTCAGCAAGAATGCCTTTAAACGTGCTGTGGGACACCTTCTGAAAGAAGGTAAAATTGAGATTAAGGACAAACGCATCTACAAGAAATAATGGAATCTGATACACCCTTTATTGGAAAATAATAAAACCTGCATACCATATTGGAATACCCAAAATATGGTATGCAGGTTTTTTCTCTAAAACACGAACGGGTGTTTACCGGGGCTTGAACTTGTGTTAAACTATTTATTAATCATACTTGCTATTTAATTGGTTGGTCGTTATCCCGGACGCGATTTCACAATGTATATTCACCGCCGCGCGTCCAGGCGTTCCGGCAAGCTAATGACTAACTACGACTAAGACGCTCAGGAGAACCTTCGCGCCTAAGTCTCCGTAAGTCATGGATCTCGCCTCCACTAAAACCGCTCCTGAAATGCGCGGCTTGCGAATATACATTGCAAAATCGCTGGTTACTGGAAAGGGAAGAAAGAAACAGTAACGACAACGGGGGTGAGGTGAAGTAGTTGGTATCCCGCAACTTTATTATTTTTTGTCAATCTATCGTTACCAAAAAAGTATAGGGAAATCACTCACTCACCCTCCCCCTTCGTAAAAAGTTCTTATATAACATCAGTCCCAGCCAGTACACAGCATTTGGACAATGTGTATTACTCCAGCGAGCCATTTCAGGCGCGCTCTTAGCGGAGGCGAAATCCAGCGCTTACGGAGACTTATGCGTGAGGGCTCTCCCGAACGCATTAGTCGCAGTTAGCGATTAGTTCGCTGGAGCGTTGCGCCGGCGAGTGAGTAATACACATTGCCCAAATGCGTCCCTCCTGAAAAACTTTTCACCCTCCCAACACACTAAATAGGAAATTTGCGAAGAAGGAGACACACAATGGCTTTTACCCACCTCCACGTCCACACCGAATACTCCCTGCTGGACGGTTCCAATAAAATAAAAGAATACGTTGCCCGTGTAAAGGAGCTTGGGATGGACAGCGCGGCCATCACAGACCATGGGGTCATGTACGGCGTCATCGATTTTTACCGGGCAGCGAAAGCAGCCGGAATCAATCCGATCCTTGGCTGCGAAGTCTATGTAGCCCCTGGTTCCCGCTTCGACCGCGAGATCGGCAGTGGCGACGACCGTTACTACCATCTGGTACTTCTTGCCGAGAACAACCAGGGCTACCAGAACCTTATGAAAATTGTATCCAAAAGCTTTAAAGAAGGCTTTTACTATAAACCACGAGTAGACCTGGAGCTTCTCCGGGAATATCACGAAGGTCTCATCGCGCTGAGCGCCTGCCTGGCCGGTGAAGTAGCCCGGTTCCTTAACAGAGGAATGTACCCGGACGCTAAGAAGGCGGCCCTCCGCTATCAGGAAATTTTCGGCGAAGGCAATTTTTTCCTAGAGCTTCAGGATCATGGAATTCCGGAACAGCAGAATGTAAACCAGCAGCTTCTGCGCATGCACCAGGAGACTGGAATTGACCTGGTAGCCACTAACGATATTCATTACACCTACAAAGAAGATGCTGATCCTCACGACATTCTTCTGTGTCTCCAGACAGGGAAGAAGCTGTCCGATACAGACCGTATGCGCTACGAAGGCGGTCAGTACTACGTGAAATCCGAGCAGGAAATGGCGGCACTTTTCCCATATGCACTGGAAGCCTTGGAGAACACACATAAAATAGCAGAGCGCTGCCACGTAGAAATTGAATTCGGAGTTACCAAGCTGCCAAGATTCGACGTTCCCGAGGGCTACACCTCCTGGGAATACCTGAATAAGCTCTGCTTCGAAGGTCTGGAGCGCCTGTACGATCCGGTTACCCCAGAGCTACGGGAGCGACTGGAATACGAGCTGAACACTATCAAAAATATGGGCTATGTTGACTACTTCCTCATTGTGTGGGATTTCATCCATTATGCCCGCAGTAATGGCATTGAAGTAGGCCCCGGACGAGGCTCCGCAGCCGGAAGTATTGTTGCATATACCCTTGGAATCACCTTACTTGATCCAATCAAATATGACCTTCTGTTTGAACGTTTCCTGAATCCGGAGCGAGTATCCATGCCTGATATTGACGTGGATTTCGGATTTGAGCGAAGACAGGAAGTAATCGACTATGTTGTACGGAAATACGGCAAAGACTGTGTGGTTCAGATTGTTACATTCGGTACTTTGGCAGCCCGCGGTGTTATCCGTGATGTAGGCCGTGTCCTCGATATGCCATATGCCCAGGTAGACTCCATTGCGAAAATGGTTCCTGCCAAAATACCGAATGTGAAGCTTGTCACAATTGATAAAGCCATGGAAGTAAACCCGGAACTGAAAAAAGCATACGACGAGCAGCCGGATGTGCATCATTTGATTGACATGGCTAAACGTCTGGAAGGTCTTCCAAGACATACCTCCATGCACGCTGCCGGAGTTGTAATCAGCCAGAAAGACGTCTCCGAGTATGTGCCCCTTTCACGCGCGCAGGACGGAACCATCGTCACCCAGTTTGTCATGACAACTCTTGAGGAGCTGGGACTTTTGAAAATGGATTTCCTTGGCCTTCGAACCCTGACTGTAATCAACAACGCAGTAAAAAATGTAAAGAAAAATTACGGCATATCCCTTGATATGCAAAAGATAGATTATAATGACCAGAAAGTGCTGGATTCTCTTGGAACAGGTCGTACTGACGGTGTGTTCCAGCTGGAAAGCGGCGGAATGAAAGGATTCATGAAAGAACTGAAGCCACATAGCCTTGAGGATGTAATCGCCGGAATTTCCCTGTACCGCCCAGGCCCTATGGACTTTATTCCCCAGTATATCCGCGGCAAGAACCGTCCGGACACCATCCACTACGACTGTCCGCAGCTGGAGCCGATTCTGAAGGCCACCCACGGATGTATTGTGTACCAGGAGCAGGTTATGCAGATCGTACAGAGTCTTGCCGGATTTACCCTGGGACGAAGTGACCTTCTCCGCCGTGCCATGTCCAAGAAGAAACTTAACGTTATGGAAAAAGAACGCCAGGCTTTTGTCTATGGAAACGAAGCGGAAGGTGTTCCCGGCTGTATTAAAAATGGAATTGATGAGAAAATTGCAAATAAGATCTACGATGAAATGATCGATTTTGCACAGTATGCATTTAACAAATCCCATGCTGCGGCATACGCCTATGTTACGTATCAGACTGCCTTCCTGAAATACTATTATCCGGTAGAATATATGGCTGCGCTGATGACCTCCGTAATCGACAAGCCTACCAAGGTTGCCGAGTATATTCAGGTCTGCCGCCAGATGAACATTCCAATCCTGCCGCCGGACATCAACAAAGGCGAGTATGGCTTTTCCGTATCAGGAGGCTCGATCCTCTATGCACTTTCCGCAATCAAGAGCGTAGGTCGTCCGGTTATTGAGGCTATTGTTGCAGAGAGAAAAGAACATGGCGAGTACCTTTCCGTGAAGAACTTTATTGAGCGGAATATTGAAGCTGTGAACAAGCGTGCTATTGAGAACTTTATCAAGGCCGGTGCTCTGGATTGTCTGGAAGGAAACCGTCATCAGAAGATGGTCGTTTTTGGTCAGATCGTAGATGACATTTCCCGAAACAAGAAGCAGTCTATGGCAGGGCAGCTCAGCTTATTCGACATTGCCAGCGAAGATGAAAAAAAAGAGTTTGAGATCCGTATGCCGAATCTGGAAGAATATGACAAAGAGACGGTTCTGTCCTACGAAAAAGAAGTCCTTGGCATATACCTGAGCGGTCATCCTCTGGATCGCTACCGTAATATGATGGAGAAAATGATTTCCGCAAGAACTATTGATTTCCAGCCGTCAGATGAAGACGACCGTGAAGGCGGTGAACCGGATGAGTCAAAAGTACGGGACAATCAGAAAGTCATCATCGGAGGAATGATCACAGAGAAAAACGTGAAGTATACCAAAACAAACAAAGTGATGGCGTTCCTTACCGTGGAGGATCTGGTTGGAACTGTAGAAGTCATGGTTTTCCCAAGAGATTATGAGAAATGGCAGAATATGATCAATGAGGATGCCAGGGTATTCATCCAGGGACGTGTATCCGCAGAGGATGACAAGGCCAGCAAGCTGATCCTGGAAAAGGTACGGTCATTCTCCGATATTCCGAGAGAACTCTGGATCCAGTTTGAAAGTAAGGATGATTACAGCCAGAAAGAAAAAGGGCTTCTGGAGGATCTACGGAATTCTCAGGGTACAGACACTGTCGTTATTTATCTGAAAGATGTAAAAGCAATGAAAAAACTGTCTGCTGCATACCATGTAAATCTGCAGGATGAATGGCTTGCACAGATGAGTAAAAAATATGGTGAAGGCAATATCCGGGTTGTAGAAAGAGCTCTGAAAACGCTTTAAAGTGAAGAATCAGACAGGTATATGGAAAATTATGGTAAAATCACGGAAAACAGAGTGTAATTTCGGCAATTACTTAAGGAAAGAGTCTTGAAAAACCTTTGAAAATGCTATAAACTAATGCTGAATATGTGTATAGAAAAACGAGGGCGTTTCCACTGAAAATGGAGACACAGCTCCCGACGATTCATAAGATGGAGGAGATTATTATGGCAGAAAACAAAATTAAGACCATTGGTGTCCTTACCAGTGGCGGTGACGCTCCTGGAATGAACGCTGCAATCCGTGCAGTTGTAAGACGTGGACTTTCCAGCGGACTTAAAGTAAAAGGTATCCAGAAGGGCTATAACGGCCTTTTAAACGAAGAGATCATCGATATGACAGCAAGAGATGTATCCGACACCATCGAGCGTGGCGGTACAATTCTTTACACTGCAAGATGTGCCGAGTTCCGCACAGCGGAAGGACAGCAGCGTGGTGCAGAGATCTGCCGCAAGCACGGTATTGACGGACTTGTTGTAATCGGTGGAGACGGTTCCTTTGCTGGAGCGCAGAAGCTTGCTAACCTTGGAATCAACACAATCGGAATTCCAGGAACCATCGACCTTGACATTGCATGTACAGAGTACACCATCGGTTTTGATACCGCTGTTAATACAGCTATGGAAGCAATTGATAAGGTTCGTGATACATCTACTTCCCATGAGAGATGCAGTATCATCGAGGTTATGGGACGTGGAGCCGGCTGGCTTGCACTGTGGTGCGGTATTGCCAACGGAGCCGAGGATGTTCTGATCCCTGAGAAGTATGACTATGATGAGCAGAAGCTGATCAATAACATTATTGAGAGCCGTAAGATGGGTAAGAAACACCACATCATCATCAATGCAGAGGGTATCGGCCATTCACAGGCTATGGCAACTCGTATCGAGGCTGCTACAGGAATCGAAACACGTGCTACTATCCTTGGTCACATGCAGCGTGGTGGAAGCCCAACATGTAAAGACCGTGTATATGCATCCATGATGGGTGCTATGGCAGTAGACCTTCTTCTGGAAGGCAAGAAGAGCCGTGTTGTTGGATATCGTCATGGTGATTTCGTTGATTTCGATATCAATGAAGCTCTTGCAATGGAGAAGAGCGTAACTCCATATATGTGGGAGGTTTGTGAGTCCCTTTCTCATAACTATAGGAAATAACAGTGATAATACGGTTCACTTGTCTCAGGGCATATTTCCGACTGGGTTTTACAGTCTGTGATACACATTTTGCAGAAATCCTTTGAGCTATGTGCCGGCGGCAGGTGAACCGTAATTATAAAAGAGTCATTGTCCCTGACATTCTGCAGCAGAATATTTTGCAAAAGATGCTGAGGGCAGTGGCATAAAGGAAGCTTATGTTCATTCAAAACCTGCAATATAAATTGCATAAACTGAATACGGCGCAGATCATTACCCTCAGCTTTGCGGGGGTAATTTTTGTAGGAGGATTAATTCTGTGGCTGCCTTTCTGTACGGCAGCAGGCCAGACCACTTCGTTCTCCGATGCTATGTTTACAGCCACCACCTGCGTATGTGTTACCGGGCTTGTAACTGTGACTACAGCTACGCACTGGAGTCTGATTGGCAAACTGGTGATCCTTTTGCTCATACAGATTGGCGGAATTGGACTGATCGCACTTGCAAGCGTTATTTTTATTTCCCTGAATAAGAAGATCAGTCTGAAGAACCGCAGAATGATCCAGGAATCCTATAATCTGGAGCAGATGTCCGGTCTGGTAACAGTGGTGAGAAAAGTGGTTCTCTGTGTGTTTGCAGCAGAAGGAATCGGAGCCGTCGGCTATGCATTCTGCTTTGTACCAGAGTTTGGACTGGTGAAAGGTCTGGGACAGGCTGTTTTTACAGCAGTTTCAGCCTTTTGCAATGCAGGAATCGATCTTTTGGGAGAGAACAGTCTGGCAGACTATGTAACCAATCCTCTGGTGAATGTGACAACTATGGGATTAATTATTGCTTCTGGACTTGGCTTTAACGTATGGTGGGATCTTGGAGAAAGAATAAAGCTGGTTTTTCAGAAGAAGCTTTCTCCTGGCAGATTATTCCGGACCCTTCGTCTGCAGAGCAAGCTGGTTTTGACTACAACCGGGATTTTGCTCCTTGGTGGGACAATCTGTATTTTACTGTTTGAGTATAAGAATCCGGACACCCTGGGAAGTCTGTCCTTTGGGCAGAAGCTGATGGCAGCGGCATTTCAGTCTGTGACCACAAGAACAGCAGGGTTTTTTACAGTTGATCAGGGGGCGCTGACCAGCGGAAGTGTAATGATCTGTCTGTTTCTTATGCTGGTTGGAGGTTCTCCTATGGGGACTGCCGGCGGAGTGAAGACGACTACACTTGCAGTGCTTGTGCTGAGTATTATTGCCAACCTTCGGGGAAAAAAGGATGTAGAGGTTTATGGGAGAAAGATTCGCAGCAGTTATATCCGTTCTGCGCAGGTAGTTGTGGGAATGGCGGTTAGTGTGCTGCTTATTTCCGTGCTGGGGATTTTTGCAATTATGCCGGATGCACCCTTTGTGGATGTGCTGTATGAGCTTACTTCTGCAATTGGAACCGTAGGTCTTTCCAGAGGACTGACCGCGGTCCTGAATACACCGGCCAAATGGATCGTTATTTTTACCATGTATCTTGGAAGAATCGGTCCGCTGACACTGGGCGCGGCGGTTGTATCCCGTGCGCAGAAGCGAACGAAAGATGTACATCTGGCAGAAGAGAATATTATGATAGGATAGAAAATGGCGTCTGTGGACGACATTATCCCGCATGAAAGTCCGTTGCTTTCATAGCAGATTTTAAAGGAGATTAGAATGAGCGGAAAATCCTTTGCAGTCATTGGATTGGGGCAGTTTGGAATGACCCTGGCGAAAGAGCTTGCGAATGCAGATTATGATGTTTTGGCAATTGATGATAAAGATGAGAATATTCAGGAAATTGCAGATACTGTCACTTATGCAGTTCGTGCAGATGTGCGCGAGCCTGGAATTCTGAAATCCCTGGGCGTGCAGAACGTAGACGTTGCGATTATTGCGGTTGCAGAAAATATGGAAGCCAGTATTACAGCTACCATGCAGGTGAAGGACCTGGGCGTCCCGCTTGTTCTGGCGAAGGCAATGAATTCCCTTCATGGCCGGATCCTGGAGAAAATTGGTGCTGATCAGGTAATATATCCGGAGCGTTCCATGGGCATCCGCGTTGCCCGTAATTTTACAGCCAGTGGATTTGAGGATGTGTTTGAGCTTTCTACGGAGTTCAGTATGGCAGAATTCCGGATCCCGGATGAATGGGTGGGGAAAAGTCTTTCAGAGATCAGGCTCCGTGAGCAGCATCATATAAATCTGGTTGCAGTGAAGCATGGAGATTCTGTAAATGTAAACCTGAATCCTGCGGAGAAGCTGGAAGCGGGTTGTATTCTGGTTGCAGTAGGAAAGAACGAGGATTTGAATAAATTCCGAAAGCCGCTGTAACAGGGAGGATAATTTATGATAACCAGTGCAAATAATACACAGGTGAAAAATATCATACAGTTAAACCAGAAGGCCAAGGCCCGCAGGGAACAGGGGTTGTTTGTGGCTGAGGGACGGAAAATGTTCGGGGAAGCTCCAAAGGACTGGATTTCCAGGGTTTATGTGACAGAATCCCTGACAGCAGAGGAGTCCCTGATGAAGCAGGTCATGGAGCTTCCGGAAGAAAAAAGAGAAATCGTGGCAGATAATGTTTTCCGCCAGATGTGTGATACCAGGACTCCACAGGGAATTCTTACAGTTCTGAAGAAACCGGTGTGGACTGTGGAAGATATTTTAAAAGGAGATGCTCCTTTGGTAATGGTTCTTGAGGATCTTCAGGATCCGGGAAATGCAGGGACTATTTTCCGAACAGGTGAGGGTGCTGGTGTTTCCGGTGTTTTTCTTACGAAAACCTGCGTAGACATTACCAATCCAAAGGTCATCCGCTCAACAATGGGATCTGTTTACAGAATGCCTTTCCTATATGTGGAGGATGTGGTATCATTAAAAGCGGAACTGGAGCAAAAAGGTATCCGTACCTTTGCAGCCCACCTGAAAGGAAAAAATTCCTATGATCAGGAAGATTATCAGGGCGGCACAGCATTTCTTATTGGAAATGAAGGAAACGGGCTGACGGAAGAGGCAGCAGAAGCTGCCGATTGTCTCATCCGGATCCCCATGTGCGGCAAGGTGGAGTCCTTGAATGCAGCTATGGCTGCAGGAATTTTGATGTATGAGGCTGCAAGGCAGAGACGGTAGGGTTAGCTGATCTGGAATCTGTCTGCTGAAGTATATCTGATGACGTATGGCAGATTTTGACAATCGCTTATCTGAAAGGGGGAGTCTTATGGAACCAATTATCTGGCTGGGAGTCCTGGCTGTGCTTCTGGTTATTGAAGGGCTTACCACGGCACTTACCACCATCTGGTTTGCAGGAGGCGCACTTGCTGCCGCTATTGCAGCCGGCATTGGAATGGGAATCGTGCCGCAGCTTCTTCTGTTTTTCTGTGTTTCACTGGTGCTGCTGTTTTTTACAAGACCGGCAGCTCTGAAGCTTATGAGAAAAGACACAGAGAAAACAAATGTGGAAGGTCTTCTTGGAAAAAAGGCTGTTGTGATCCAGAAGATCAATAATCTGGCCCAGACAGGCCAGGTTCGCATCAATGACATTGAATGGATGGCCCGGACATCCGATGACAGCGTAACAATTCCGGTTGACACTGTAGTAATCATAAAAGCAGTCCACGGTGTTAAATTGATCGTGGAGCCAAAGGAGGCGTAATATGGGAAGTATCTTATTTTTGCTGATTGTCATCATTCTGGTGCTGTGGATCCTGGCATCCTGCATCCGCATCGTACCCCAGGCATATGCGATCGTACTTGAGCGTTTAGGTGCTTATCAGGCAACATGGGGAACCGGTGTACACTTCAAACTTCCATTTGTAGAGCGTGTGGCAAGAAAAGTCAATCTGAAAGAGCAGGTTGTAGATTTCCCACCACAGCCGGTTATCACAAAAGATAACGTAACCATGCAGATTGATACTGTTGTATTTTTCCAGATCACAGACCCGAAGCTGTACGCATACGGCGTTGAGAATCCGATCATGGCTATCGAGAATCTTTCCGCGACTACATTGCGTAACATTATCGGTGATATGGAACTGGATGAAACCCTGACCTCACGTGAGGTGATCAATACCAAGATGCGTGCTTCCCTTGACGTGGCAACTGATCCATGGGGAATCAAGGTAAACCGTGTAGAGCTTAAAAATATCATTCCTCCGGCCGCTATTCAGGAAGCCATGGAGAAACAGATGAAAGCAGAGCGTGAGAGACGTGAGGCAATTCTGATCGCAGAAGGTGAGAAGAAGTCCACCATCCTTGTTGCAGAGGGTAAAAAAGAATCTGCAATTCTTGATGCCGAAGCTGAGAAGCAGGCTGCTATCCTTCGCGCGGAAGCGCAGAAAGAGCGCATGATCAAAGAGGCAGAAGGTCAGGCAGAGGCAGTTCTGAAGGTTCAGAAGGCGAATGCAGAAGGTCTTCGTATGATCAAGGAGGCAGGTGCTGACAATGCAGTTCTTACCCTGAAGAGCTTCGAAGCTCTTGCGAAAGTGGCAGACGGCAAATCTACCAAGATCATTATCCCGTCAGAGATCCAGAACCTGGCAGGACTGGCAGCTTCTTTGAAGGAAGTTGTTGTGGATGAAAAGGATAAAAAAGAAGAGTAACATTCTTGAAACAAGAAATTAATGAGATGAAAGCCGACGATGGTAGTCTGAAAAGTGAAAAATTGAAAGACTTGTACGACAGTTTACTGTAAAGCATGGCAGAAAGAAAAATGGTGCCAGGCACTATACCTGGCACCAGAGGAGGATTATTATGAACTTAAAAGGCAGAAATTTTTTGACACTGAAAGACTTTACACCAGAGGAAATTCTGTATCTTCTTGATTTATCCGCTGAGTTAAAGGCAAAGAAAAAAGCCGGTGAGCTTACCGAGTATTACAAGGGCAAAAATATTGCCCTGATCTTTGAGAAAACCAGTACCAGAACACGTTGTTCCTTCGAGGTGGCAGCCCATGATCTGGGAATGGGAAGCACCTATCTGGATCCAACTGGCTCCCAGATCGGCAAGAAAGAGAGCATTGCAGATACTGCAAGAGTTCTTGGAAGAATGTATGATGGTATCGAGTACCGTGGATTTGGTCAGGAAATTGTAGAAGATCTTGCAAAATATGCAGGAGTTCCGGTTTGGAACGGTCTGACAAACGAATATCATCCAACACAGATGTTAGCAGATATGCTTACCATCCGTGAGCATTTCGGATATCTGAAAGGAATCAAGCTGGTTTACATGGGCGATGCCCGTTACAACATGGGTAACTCCCTGATGGTAGCCTGCTCCAAGCTTGGTATGCATTTCGTAGCCTGCACAAGTAAGAAATATTTCCCAAATGAGGAGCTGGTTGCTCAGTGCAAAGAGTACGCTGCAGAGTCCGGCGCAACCATTACTCTTACAGAGGATGTAGAGGCTGGAACGAAGGACGCAGACGTTATTTACACAGATGTATGGGTATCCATGGGTGAGCCGGATGCAGTATGGGAAGAGAGAATCCATGATCTGACACCATACAAGGTAACCTCTGCAGTTATGAAGAATGCAGGGGAGAAAGCAATTTTCCTTCACTGTCTGCCGGCATTCCATGATCTTAAGACAAAGATTGGCAAAGAGATGGGCGAGCGCTTCAATCTGACAGATATGGAAGTAACAGACGAAGTATTCGAGTCTCCGGCTTCTAAGGTATTTGATGAGGCTGAGAACCGTATGCATACCATTAAAGCGGTTATGGTTGCTACACTGGGAGAGCCTGAGAATAAATAATTCGGCTTCCAGATAACAATGAATTAATGAATTCCGATTGTTTCTACGTTCTTATGTACTACTTTTTATCCTCTGGATAAGATGTATCATTTATTCAAAGAACCTGGACGATTGGGAGTTATAGAAAGGGTATCTGAAATGATTTCCGAAAAAGAATCATATGAAGAAATTGGCACGGGCAGTATCTATAACGAAACCACAATTGCAGATCAGATACATACAAAATGGGCGGGCAAAACCGTCCATTTTGCAAGAGAAACAGATTCTACCAATTTGTGGATCAAGCGTCTGGCGAAGGAAGGCGCATCAGAGGGAACTCTTGCACTGGCAGAATTTCAGTCAGCAGGAAGAGGAAGACTTGGCAGATCCTGGGAGGTACCAGAGGGTACGTCGGTTATGATGAGCATTCTTCTCAGACCGAAATTTGAACCTCAGTATGCACCAACCCTTACCCTTGTAATGGGTATGGCTGTGGCGAAAGCAGTGAAGAATCTTGGATTTGACGTAAGTATCAAATGGCCCAATGATGTGGTAGTTTCCCACAAAAAAATATGCGGAATCCTTACCGAAATGGGGGTTCGCGATGGAAAAATTGACTATGCAGTCATCGGAGTGGGAATTAATGTAAATATCAGAGAGTTTCCGGAGGAGATGGCAGACAAGGCTACATCCCTTTATCTGGAGAGCGGCAAGGAATTTGACAGAAGCCAGATTCCCGGGCTTGTGATGGAAGCTTTTGAGGAATACTATGAAAAATTTGCAGCGACCTGTGACCTCAGTGGGCTGAAAGAGGAATATGAAAGTATTCTTGCTAATTACAATCAGCCGGTGCGTGTGCTGGCGAAAGAGCCGTACGAGGGCGTGGCCAGAGGGATTACAGATGGCGGAGAGCTGTTGGTAGAGAAAACTGATGGAACGATTGTAGCTGTCAGCGCCGGTGAGGTTTCGGTTCGCGGGCTGTATAGCTATGTGTAAGGCTATTGTTTAGGCACATTTTCGCAAATGATATTCCCCACTGATTGCGATAATCCTACAGTGAATGGGGCATATCACTTGCGAAAATGTTGTTGACACAGATGAAAACAGAAAGGTGGGACTTAATTGTATCAGGAGAATGTAGTGCTTTGCGGCGCAAGCGCCTATGAACAGAAATATTACTTTAATAAAGACTTTGATTCTCTGCCTGATCATGTGAAGAAGGAACTGCAGATCATGTGTGTTCTTTTCACAGAAGAGATTGGAGGAATTTTCACACTGGAATTTGATGATCACGGAAACCTGCAGTTTAAAACAGAGGCTACGGAAGCTGATGGATTTTATGATGATATTGGCGGTGCACTGAAGATTAAAAAGCTGCGTGTGGAGAAAGAGGAGCTTCTGGAATCTCTGGAAATGTATTATCGTGTGTTCTTCCTTGGGGAAGATGTGGATAAAGAGAAGACAGAAGAGTAAGCTGTGTGGATAAACTGATAAACAGGGAAAATAGCAGCTCATCAGATGTGACATTTGAGTTCACGAAGCGAGTAATTGTTGAAAGGATTGAATAGTTACACATCAAATATGAAAGTAATTAAGGTGATATGAGTAGTAATTTAGATTCTAAGTTGAGATATGAGCTTCCAAAGGAGATGAAGTGGAAAATCGGAACTGTGGAGATCCCTAACCGGTTCGTCCTGGCACCAATGGCGGGCGTTACCGACCTGGCTTTTCGCAGGCTTTGCAAGGAGCAGGGCGCTGGGCTTCTCTGCATGGAGATGATCAGTGCCAAGGCTATTTCCTATAAGAACAAAAATACCAGGGCGCTGATGGAAATCGACCCGGTGGAGCATCCTATTTCCATGCAGCTCTTTGGAAGTGAGCCAGAGCTGATGACGGAGGTGGCGAAGGAAATCGAGGAGGAGCCTTTTGACATTCTGGATATCAATATGGGATGCCCAGTGCCGAAGGTGGTAAATAACGGTGAAGGTTCAGCTCTTTTGAAAAATCCGGATCTGATTGTGAAGATTGTGAAAAGCATTTCTTCTGCCATTCAGAAGCCATTGACAGTGAAAGTTCGTATCGGTTTTGAGAATGAGCCGGTGGATATTGTGGAGATTGCAAAGCGCGTGGAGGATGCCGGGGCAGCAGCTATTGCAGTTCATGGACGGACACGGCAGCAGTATTATTCCGGGATAGCAGACTGGGAGACCATTGCCAAGGTTAAAGAAGCAGTTTCCATTCCGGTGATTGGAAATGGGGATGTGGATTCGCCGAAAAAGGCGGAGAAACTTTTTCGGCAGACCGGATGTGATGCGGTGATGATCGGGCGTGCTGTGGAAGGAAATCCATGGATATTTCGGGAGATGAATCACTATTTTGCAACAGGGGAAGAGCTGGCAAGACCTTCTCTGGCAGAGGTGAAAGCGATGATTCTGAAGCATGCACGGGCTCAGATTGAAATGAAGGGTGAATTCATCGGGATCCGGGAGATGCGCAAGCATGTAGCATGGTATACAGCAGGGATGCCCCACAGTGCAGGGCTTCGCAGGGAGTCCAATAATATTGAGAGTTATGCGGATCTGGAGAAGCTGCTGGAGAGATTATAATTATGTTCAGTGGATCCGATTCTGCAAAAAATCATTTCAAATGTAGTGTTGACCAGATGAGTGGAAAACCGCTGTATGGTGATAAAAAGATAATAATCAGACGTATGAGAGTCAGGAGGTTTGGGCTGGGAAGGCTGGAACTTGCTGACTTTTTCTATAGTTGAAAGGGAAAGATTATGGATAAATTACTGAGATATAACGGTGTGCAGGAAGCACTAAAATTTCTGCGCGAAGATGATGAAAGAACTTTGCAGGAGCACCTGGAAATGTGCCAGATTCCTGCGCCTTCCTATGAAGAAGGGGAGAAAGCGGAATATGTCCGAAAGAAGATGGTGGATGCCGGTCTTTCAGAGGTGCACGTTGATGAGGTGGGAAATGTGCTGGGAACCTGGAAAGGGACTGGGAATGGACCGCGAATTATGGTTGCGGGACATACAGACACTGTTTTCCCAAGGGAGACAGACCTTACTTTGAAGAAAGAAGGCGAACGCTACAGCTGTCCGGGAATCGGAGACGATACCAGGGCGGTAGCGGAGCTTCTCAGTCTTGCAAGAGCAATGAATGCTACAGGCATTCGCGGCGAGGGAGATATTGTGTTCTGTGCAAATGTGTGCGAAGAGGGACTTGGTGATCTGAGGGGAATTAAGCATGTATTTAAGGATATGGCAGACACAGAAGGGCGCTACGACGGTTTCGTTTCCATTGATGATAAAAAAACCTCTGGAATCATTTACCAGGCAGTAGGCAGCGAGCGCTATCTGGTAACTTTCCACGGAACCGGCGGACACAGCTTCACCGGCTTCGGAATTCCCAACCCGATTCACGCAATGGGAAGGGCGATTGCGAAAATCAGCGATTTCCAGACACCAAAGAATCCGAAAACTACTTTCAGTGTAGGCGTAGTAAACGGCGGCACGTCTGTAAATGTAATCGCGGCAGAGTGTTCTATGCTGGTGGATCTGCGCTCTGTGGATGCAGGGGAACTTGAGAAATTATCCGCAAAACTCCACCAGGCAATAGAAGAAGCCGTGAATGAGGAAAACGCCCGCTGGGGATATGGAACTTTAAGTTCTGAGAGTACAGGAATCCTTGACGACAATAATATGACAGCGAAAAGCAGTGTGGGAGATACAGCTGGCGCAGTGCCAGTGAATGCTGATAATGGAGACAGGGAAACCTCAGCAGAAGATGACCGCATTACAGTCACCTTCGAACAAAAGGGCAGGCGCCCTGCTGGTACCCAGGAAAAATCCTGCCAGATTGTCCAGGCTGCAAATGCTGCAAATCAGGCCATTGGCATGGAAACCCTGTACATCGGTGCCGCCAGCACAGACGCCAACATCCCCATCAGTCTTGGAATCCCTGCCATCACCGTGGGCTGGGGAGGAAAAGGCGGTGGAGAGCATACCATCCACGAATGGTACGAACCTGCAGAATCCTGGAAAGGACCACAGCGTGACTTGCTGTTGCTGTTGGCGTTATCGGGCTATGAAAATATACGAGAGTATCAGCTTCCACGCATAAATCCGAAAGGAAAATAAAAAAACATCCCCCGGAAAGAATAGTCCCAATAAACGGACATTTCCCTTCCGGGGGATGTTGTATTAACTGAATTAGTTCTGATGTTTTTTTCGAAGAATTACATAAACCAGAATCAAAGTAAACAGCACAAACAAAATGGAGCAGGACAGTACATAATTCAATGCTGCGCCCATAATTCCCCACTGCTGCACCAGAATCCGGGCAGCTGCGATGGTAATAATTGCGGTTATGGAATAAACTGGAAGCAGGCATTTTCCCCAGCGGATAGCGATAAGGATATTGTAGATCATGTAGACTTCCGCGCTGATTCCTCCGCCGATAAGCAGAACTACGAAATGCAGCTTATATGGGGAAAGATCCACGCCGTAAATAATCTCCAGCAATGTTCGACCGATGAGATGCCCTCCAGCCACAACAGCTACACAGCAGACCAGGATGATGCCAATGATCCGCAGTATGTACAGTGTGAACTTTTTCACATTATTTTCCCACCATAATTCTGCGATGGTGGTGATGGTAGGCTTAAACACGAACTCGCACATCAGCGAAATCACAAAAGAAGGCATAAACAGAATGCTATAGTAAGTCTGATATTCATCTGTCATAACGCCAGCCATTGCGTATTTTGGAATGTTGTAGAGCAGCAGGGAAAGAAAAGTACCGATAAACATAGGGGTACAGGTTCGAAGTAACTCCCACACATGAGACATCTGAAGCTTGCGTCCATCCTCTTCATGACCAACGTATTTTCTGGTCATCTGTGAGTTAATGATAAGACACAGAATAAGGGAGGTTGTAGAAGTAGCAACACAGGTGCAGTACAGGTTCTTAGTGATAATAAGCATAGCGGTGAAAAAAACTGCGGAATACAGATTTCTCGCCGCCAGCATTTTTCCCATCTGCTCAACATGGTACTTTTGCTGAAGATTTCCGTGGAAAACATCCTCCACCGCATCAATCATCTTCATCATAATAATAAAAGTGCTGATGATAATATATTCGCCTTTGAAGCTGAAGGAACTGTAAATAATTCCAAACAGCATCATCAGTGCACAGGTGATAATGCGGGAAACCTTATACTCGGAAAAAATATATTTGTGCTCCAGATCCGTGGCCTGATAGGTGCGGACACCATAGCGTCCCACCTGCAGAAGCAGCTGTGCAGTAGCGTAGCTTAAGGAATAAAACCCTGCCAGCTGTGCGCCACACACACGAGTTACCACCAGGAGATACAAAAAGGAGGAGCCTGAGTAACAGGTACTTCCGATCATATTCCATAAAAAGGCTTTTTTTACATTTTTTTCTTTATTCATTTGCTAAAAATCTCCATTTATTGGTAATCGCTGCTTAATCCTCAGATGTCATCTGGCGCAGCTGTTCCATAGAGTGCTCACGGAAGCGGGCAATCTGCTCATTTGCATAAGTGAAATCAATTTCTTCAGTAAGCTTTTCGTAAGAAACATCATCCATAGTTCTGTCAGTAAGCTTCACCAGATTAAGAAGCTGCTGAACGCGGCGGTTCATGTGGTGACCGTTTACCTTGGCGAAGAATTTGCGGTTAAAAATAAGGGCAAAAACAACACCATGGAAAGAATCAGAAACTACATATTCTGCATTTTTGAAAAGTCCCATCCACTCTGCAGGACCAACTGTGATCTTGCAGTCACATTTCAGAAGTCCGACTAATGGGAAAGGAATGTATACAATACGGTAGCCGGTCTTATTGTGGAGTCGGCGGGCGAAGTCTACGATTTCTTTGTTAATTCCCAGCTGGTAAACCAGAATGTATTTTTCTTTATATTTTGGCTCAACCAGAAGCTTATCCCACTCTTCCGCAGTGAGAAGAAGGGTAGGATCGCAGACCACTTCAGGACGCTTCTCTGTGAGATTCTCTACAATGTCAGCCCCATAGTCTTCACGAACCAGAATTTCATCAAAATCGGAAAGCAGTTCTTTATATTTCTGCTGGTATTCTTCCGGCGGAAGATTTTCACCGATACTTGCAGCATAGCTGCATTTCTTTTTCCCCTCTTTTACAAAATCAAGGAAATAGGTGGTATCAAAATTGGTAAGCTTGTAATCCCAGATCTGGTCGCTTCCAGCAATATAAATATCGTATTTGCCAGCTACCGGCTGCATTTTACCCTGAGTGACAGGCTGGCTGTAGCGCATGTGTCTGCGGAATCTGTTGCATTTGAAACGGCGGGGAATGTAGCAGATATGGCCGATTGTCCCGTAAATATAGTTAAAAAGTCCTTTCTTTTTCAGGTTTACAAGGCGGAAAGGATTGCTGATATAGTCGCAGCGGTAATCAATAATTTCCGGCTGGGTGCCGATTTCCTGCAGCTTTTTCTGAAGCGCGTAGCTCTGTAGGATGGCACCGTAATTGTCGTAGTTATGGAAGGTAATCACACCTACTCGTTTTTTCTGCATAAAGTCCTCCTGGCTAATATAAGGTAGATATAATATAACACATAAACGAGAAAATAAACAGTTTTTGCAGGTGGATTTATCAATTAATTCCAAAGTGTTTATGGAAGTTAAAGTTGAAATTGTTAAGGAGTACGCTATAATAGAGATAATGAAATTTACCTGAGAAAGTGGAGGCGAAAAGATGGCGGGATATTTAATCGCAGAAACTACCCGTGAGGAGCGGGAGAAGATTGTTGCAGAATCCCTTGGAAATATTGAGGCGAACTGCGACGGTTGTATGGCAGGGCTGGCTGAGATGTATCAGGAATACATTGATGGGAAGAAAGAGCTTCGCCAGATCAATATGGAATTTAACGCAAGATACGTAAAAAGCGAGGACATGCCGGTGAGAAGCCGGTGCCCGGAGTCCTTTTGCTAATAGAAATCAAAGAGGGCACCAAACTGAAATATGAATTGAGGCAGTACGAAGTAACAGAATAAAGAAGCAGTAAGAGCAGAAGTTTTCAGTACATGTAACGAAAACTTCTGCCTTTTTTTAACCAAATGTTAATAGTTCTTTTTTTATTCTGGTGTTATTATGTAAAAAAGTCGTATTATAATTAATAAGGAAATAAAAGGCTATTGCTAATTACGTCTGCAATAAATACGTTCTAGAATTATTTTAGTTATGGAGAAAAGTATATGGAAAAAAACGTATTAAAGGTTCGCATGCTTGGAACCTTTTCGTTGGAATATAAGGGAAAAGAACTGGTACTGGATCGAAATAAAGCATCGAAGACTACACAGCTTTTTCAGCTGCTTATGTTTCATACCGAAGACGGCGGAATTTCCAAAGCTGCTATGATAGATGCCCTTTATGGAAGAGTTGAGGTGGAGAATAAGAACGGAAGCCTGAACAACACCATTTTCAGACTTCGTAAACAGCTGAAGGATATTGGACTTCCAGATAGCAAATACATAAATATCCAGTCCGGAATGTGCTGTTGGGACGGAAATATTGAAGTTCAGGTTGATGTAAATGAGTTCCGGAAACTGATAGAGAAAGAAAAAAAGGAGAAACGGGAAGAGGACAAGCTCCATCTCTGGATGCAGGCCTGGAAAATTTATAAAGGTGAATTTCTCCCGGATATGATCGGGGAGCAATGGGTCGCTGTGGAGAATGTCCGGTGCAGAGATGAGTACTTCCGTGTTACAGAGGAGCTGTGCCGCTGGCTGAAGGGGCATGAACGGTATGAAGATCTGCATAAAGTGGCGCACAGAGCCGCCGAAATTTATCCTTTTGACGAGTGGCAGGTCTGGGAAATCGACAGCCTGATCGGAATGTCACGATATAAGGAAGGCCTTGAAGTTTACCAAAACACCGAAAAGCTTTTATTCGATGAAATGGGAGTGGCCCCTTCGGAGAGATTGTTAAAGCGTTTCAAGCTGATGGGAGAACGGACTTCACAGGCAGCAGGTGCCCTTAGCGATATCAAGGAAAGACTTCGGGAAAAAGAGGCTGCAGTAGGAGCATATTTCTGTCCGTTTCCCAGCTTTGTTGACATCTATCATGTATTCAGCCGTATGGTGGAGCGCTCTGGTTTATCCGTGTTTGTTATGCTTTGCACACTGGACTATAAGGCGGATCATGTTTCGGAGGAGAAGGAACGTGAAAAGTCCGAACTTCTCAGACAGGCCATCCAGTCATCCATACGAAAAGGTGATTTTTACACCAGATACAATGTCCGGCAGTATATTGTCATGCTGATCGAAATCAGCCAGGAGAACTGCCCCATCGTTTCCAAACGAATTGCAAAAAAATTCAATAAGCTCTCTGGCGATAAGAAATTCACTCAGGTTGATTTCTATGTGGCATCCATTGGAGAGATGTGTGAAATGGAGGGATAAATTATGGTCTACGATGTGATTTGTGATGAGTATGAACTCATTTGCTCCTGATTTATGGAAAAGACTTGAAAAATGCTAAAAATGCCATAGGAAATCGCTCGTTTTTGCAACTCTTTCGGAAAATGAAAGAGTTGGAGAAAGAGGCAAAGTGATAGAATATATTTAAAAATCATATACTATCTATCATGCAACCGAAAATAATTCCCGATTCGGTTAAAATAAATCTACATATCCAAAGAAAGGAATGAGACATTATGAAAAAGAATGGGTATTTAAGAAGATTTCTGGCACTGTTTCTCGCTCTCGTGATGATCATGGCTGATTCATCTGTGACGACGTTTGCGGCGACGGTGGGAAGGGTGAAGCAGAAGAGTGCGGCCGCGGAAAGCAGCAGTCAGTGCAATGTTCAAATCAATGTTGCAGAAGAACTTGACGTGGAACAATTTTTGAATGATTACAAATATATAATGCTTGGAACGGAGACTCCCGACAAGTGGCCAGGGATTGGGGCAACATCATCAATTGAAAAAATAAGTACAACAGAAAATGTTGTACTGAATGATGTTGCAGAAGGTACAGAGAAGAAAATTTATTTTGTGCAAGGAAAAGAGAGCTGGCAGTGGGGAGCCTATAAAACTACTGGCGATACTTTTCAACAGGGTGAAAATAAATTTAAAATTTCTGTAAGTGAAACTGCAAGTGGTTTGACTGTAAATATAAATAAGGTAGAATTTATTTCTCGCAATGTTCAGATAGTAGCTGATGCAGATCTTGACTTTGCAGCATTTACAAATCAGTATAAGTATGTGATGCTTGGAAAGACCACTTCTTCTGGAGTTGAGGCGGTTTCTACTATTGAACAAATCGATAGCAACACAACAGACGTAGAGTTAAAAGTTGATAAAGATGAAAATGCAGATGATTTAAAACTGTATTTTATAAGGGATACTTATAATTTAAATAGTAATTTGACCAATGATTCAAAATTTAAACAAGGTAATGTAAATTATAAAATAGCAGTAACAACAGATAATAATAATTTCAACGTAAATATCGAAAAAGTGGTATTTCAGCCAGGACCTACAGTTGATTATAAATCCGTTTTAGGAAATTCATTACATTTTGGTATTGTGGCTAATGATTTTACTTGTAATGGAGATCTGGAAGCAAACCTTGCAGTAGGTACTTTGCATGGTTCTGGAAATATGAAGAGTAGTAAAAATTATGGCGGTAATGGAACTACTTTAATTGGTGCATATGTTGATTATGGTTGGTATATTTTTAAGAACTCTGAAGGTGGTCAGGGTGATTTAATCCTTTATACAACACCAGACGCTGCTAACAGATTTGGAAATGATATATGGAGTAAAGGTTTAGTAATTGATACAGAAACATATAGCCAAGAGGAAATTCAGAATATTGTTAGAAGTATGGTTGATGAGTCAAGAATGACTAGTAATAAACTAGCTTCTGATGCTCATACAAAAGGTTTAAAATATTCATCTGTTGCTGATGAAAATGGTGTGATTGATTTAACAACCTCTCCAGCTGGAACTTATTATATTGATTTTGAGATAGGAGAATATGCAAATTCTAATTTAAATCTTAAAATTACTGGAGATCAAAATATTGTATTAAACATACCAGACGAAACAGCCACATTGAAAACTTATCAACTTAATATCGATGGGAAGAATTGTAATATTGGTGGATACGCAAATGGTGGAATTGGTGAAAAGGCTTGCGAAAATATTATCTTCAATTTAAACAATGCAAGTTCTGTTATTTCTGAAACAATACATGGTGTAGTATTAGTACCAAATGGTTCTTTTGAAAATAAAGCTGTAGGTGCAGGTTGGATTGTTGCAGATTCTGTAACAAGTGGCGGTACAGAATGGCATTGTCTTTCAAGAGATATTCCTGTTGTGACTTCTTATGCAATAAAAGCTAAGAAGACTGTAAATGGCAAAGCCCCATCCGGTAACGAAGCAGGAAAATTTACATTTAAGTTGTATAAGATTGATGACAAGGGAAATGAAACGCTTGTTGATACAAAATCCAATGGAGATGGTGGACTCGTTTCATTTGATACATTTGGAAATATTACAGAGGCTGGAACTTATTGGTATAAGATAACAGAAGAGGGAACTGTTGCGGGTTATACTATTGATACAACTGTTTACTATGCAGAAGTTGTGGTAAATGCAACTCCTTCAAATGGAGTAATTATTAGCAAGAATGCAAAAGTTACTTATCATAAAGGGACTAAGACTGGAGATACAGCGACAGTTGCGACCTTTAATAATATTAAAAAAGAAGATGAAACATCTGCAAACATTAAGGTTAAGAAAACATTTACTAATGGTGCAGCAGATAAGAAGTTTAACTTTGTATTAACTCCAATTAACAATGCACCAATGCCAGAAGGTGCTGTAAATGGAAAGAAAACAATTAGTGTTGCTCAAAATGATGGTGTGAAGAATTTTGGAGAAATCAAATATACGACAGCAGGAACTTATAGATATGAGGTTGTTGAAGATTCTTCAGAGCAGGCAGCAGGAATTACATATGATAATCATAGATGGACTGTGACTGTAGCTGTGCCAGCTGACTTTAGTACACCTACAGTAACTTATAGTAGGGAGGATGGTATAACTAGTACTATAGGTGCTGAATTTACAAATAGTGAAGAAAACAAGGAAACGGAAATAACCTTGGAAGGAACCAAGAGCCTGAGCGGAAGAAATCTAAAGGCAGGAGAGTTCAAATTCGAGGTAAAAGACGAAGTCGGAACCGTAGTGGCAACCGGAACGAACGATGCAGCCGGAAAGATCGCATTCAGCAGGATCGGATACAAACTGTCCGACCTGAAGAAAGGGGACGGAAGCTATGCATCTGAGAAGACTTACAGTTATAAGGTAAGTGAGGTAAAGGGAAACGCCGGAGACGGAATCACTTATGATGACAAAGAGTATACTGTAAAGGTAAAAGTAAGCTATGACCAGGCAAGCGGAACGATGAAAGCGGAGTTGGCAGACAAGGACCAGAAACTTGCATTTGCAAACAGCTATGACACCGAGACTGGAATTGACCTGGAAGGAACCAAGAGCCTGAGCGGAAGAACCCTGAAGGATGGCGAGTTTACATTTGAAGTAAAAGACAAGGCCGG